>CBFGPV010000012.1:0-57317 GCA_965650765.1 uncultured Burkholderiales bacterium | reverse complement strand
GGGCGCAGCCCGGCCCTGGGGGCCCTCAGAAAGTCGAGCGGCCTGGCGGACGGGCCCGCAGGCGCAGGTCCGGGCCCACCATCGCCGTCTCGATGAACTCCAGCTGCACCGCCTCGTCCAGCGAGGCCAGGGGGCCGAACTGCATCATCGGGCGGCCCTGGCCGATCAGTCGGGGTGCCAGATAGACCAGGAACTCGTCGACCAGGCCTTCGCGCACGAACGAGCCATTGAGCTTGTGGCCGGCCTCGACATGCAGCTCGTTGACGCCCCGGGCGGCCAGATCGGCCAGCATCGCGGGCAGGTCGACCTTGCCGCCCGCACCGGGCTGCAGGCAGACCTCGGCACCCAGGGCCTGCAGCGGCGGCAGGCGGGCGGGGTCGGGTTGCGCCGCGTACAGCAGCACCTGGCCCGGCGGGGCGAGGATGCGGGCATCGGGTGACACCTCCAGCCGGGAGTCCACCACCACCCGCAGCGGCTGGCGCGGGGTCGTCACCTCGCGCACATCCAGGCGGGGGTTGTCCTCGAGCACGGTGCCGATGCCGGTCAGGATGGCGCCGGCACGGGCCCGCCAGGCATGCCCGTCGGCCCGCGCGGCAGCGCTGGTGATCCACTGGCTGCGGCCGTCGTCCAGGGCGGTGCGTCCGTCCAGCGACGCAGCCACCTTCATGCGCACCCAGGGTCGGCCACGCACCATGCGCGAGAAGAAGCCAAGGTTGATCTCGCGGGCTTCGCCGGACATCAGCCCGACGTCGACCGCGATGCCGGCTTCACGCAGCCGCGCCAGCCCACGGCCGGCCACCTGCGGGTTGGGATCGGTCACGGCCACGACCACCCGGGCCAGCCCGGCCCGCACCAGCGCATCAGCGCAGGGCGGGGTGCGGCCGTGGTGGGAGCAGGGCTCGAGCGTGACATAGGCCGTTGCGCCCCGCGGGTCCCAGCCGCGCGCGGCGGCATCGCGCAGTGCCTGCGCCTCGGCATGGGCCTGGCCGGTGGCCTGCGTGTGGGCGGCCAGCTGTCGGCCGTCCGGCCAGGCCAGCACGCAGCCGACCGCCGGGTTGGGCGGACACAGCCACTGGGCCTGACGGGCGGTCTGCAGGGCCAGGGACATGGCCCGCTGGTCGTCAGCCGGCCACGAGGTATCGGTCATATCGTGAAATGCATCACGGCGCTTTGCGCGGTCTTCGGGAATCATCGCCATTCGTCGCACTCATCGGACCAGTCGTCGCACACCGATTGTGTCGCGTTCGGGCGCCGGTCTAAAGTTCCCTCCCAAAGGATGCCTCCAATGCGTCACCCACACCAATCCGGCTTCACGTTGATCGAGACGATGGTCATCGTTGCGATCACCGCCATTCTCGTGTCGCTGGCTGCCCCGATGTTCACGACGTTCGTGGCCCAGCGCAGCGTGACATCCCACATGCGCGAACTCAGCGGAGCGATCCGCCTGGCCCGCAACGAGGCAATGAAGCGGGGGCAACCCGTGACCATCTGCGCGACCGCGGATCCGCTGGCGGCCTCACCCAGCTGCAGCGCGGGCGGTGCGGGCGGGTGGGCCGCCGGCTGGCTGGTGTTCCTGGATCGAAACGGGGATCAGGCCGTGAGTGCGAACGATGTGCTGATCAAGGTGCAGAACGCCGTTGCCAACAGTGGCGGCATCGTTGCGGGCGCCAACAATGCAATCACCTTCCAGCCCAGCGGCATCGCTTTTGATGTGGCGGATACCTTCACGCTGTATCCCAAGATGGATTCAGGAAGTTCTGAGTACGCCGCCTTGACGAAGCGTCTTTGCGTCAATGCCACCGGTGCGGAGCTGCGGTCATGCTGAATTCACGCCTTCAACGGACCCGCCAGCGCGGCGCCAGCCTGCTCGAGGTCATGGTGGCGATCCTGATCCTGTCGTTCGGCATGCTGGCCATGGCGGGCCTGCATGCCGTCTCGATCCAGCAGGGGAAGATGGCGCAGTTCCGCGGTACGGCCATGCAGCTGGGGGCGGATTTTGCCGACCGCATGCGGGCCAATCGCGGCGCCTTCGACTTCACGCTGCCCATTGCGGCCTCGCCGTATGTGTACATGGTGCCGTACACATCGAATCCGGCAGCGGTGGCGGTGCCGGCCTGCGCCACGGCTGGGGCATGCACCGCGGCCGAGCGTGCGGCAATCGACCTTGCGGAGTGGCGCAACATCGCGCGCAATGCACTGCCCGGGGGGAATCTGTACGTCACACAGGATGCAGGCACGAACATCCTGAACGTGTGGGTGCTGTGGATCGACCCTGAGGCGAAGAACACCGCTGGAGGTGGGGCATCCATGACCAGCGCCCAGCATTGTCCGGCCGGTGTCGGTGGCGACATTCCGCCACAGTGTCTTGCGTTGAGGGTGGTGATATGAGAGCTCATGGCCGATCGACGATGCGAGGCGCCCGGTTCGCACGGGGGCGGACGCTGGTCGAGCTGATGGTGTCCCTGACGATCGCGGCGATCGTGCTGGGGGCGGTGTTGATCACCGTGGCTGGTACCGGCGCGAGTGGCCGCAGGCAGGACGCACAAGGCATCCTGGCCGAAGAGGGGCAGATCGCGCTGGGTCTGGTCACCACCCACCTGCGCATGTCCGGGTCACTCATGCCGCGCGCCGTGCTGAACCTGCTGAACCCTGACCTGAACCATCTTCTCCCGTCGCAGGCGCTGCTGCCCTTTGGCTGTCGCAACGGCTTCACCGATGCAACCGCCAACAACCTGACCTGCGCTGGCGGGGCGTTCGGTGATGCCATTGCCGTGCGCTACCAGGTCGACCAGTTCAACAGCGTGCAGCGTGCCGGTCAGCCGACCGATTGCCTGGGACGCACGATTCCCGAGACGAATCTGCCTGGCGTCGGGGTGGGGCGCTTCGCTGACAACCGGTTCTTCGTTGCCAACAACCCTGCCACCGGCAACCCCGCGTTGTTCTGTCGTGGCAGCGGCGGCGGGGCGCCGCAGGTGCTGCTCGACAACGTCGAGCTGATGCGCGTGCAGTACGGGCTGCTCTCGCTGCACCCCGACAACTCGCCGAAGATCCCGGTCTTCAACGATACGGTTGCCAATTATGTGAATGCGGACGATGCCGCGCTGGTCAACAACTGGCGCCGTGTCGGCACGATACGCCTGTGCCTGTTGATGCGTACCGGCGACAACGTCGCCGAGGAGCCCACGCCCTTCCAGAACTGCGATGGCATGGTCGTGGCCTCGGGCGACCGGCGGTTGCGGCGCGCCGTGTTTGCCACGGTGGCCCTGCGCGACAGCGGTGCCCCCGCGTTCCCTGCGCCTTGAGTGCCTGCATCATGAACTCGACTGCACTTCATACACGATTTCGCCAGCCTCGCTCGAACGCCAGCACGCGGTCTCGCGGCGTGGTCCTGGTGGTGGCGCTGATCCTGCTGGTCGTCATCGGCATCAGTTCGGCCATGATCGCGAGGTCGGCGTTGTTTGGCGGCCTGGCCAGCCAGAACATGCGGGCACAGCAGCTTGCCCTGCAGGCTGCCGAGATCGCCCTGCGCAGTTGCGAGAACCTGCTGCTGGTCTGGGTGCGTGCGAACCCGGACCCGGATGCGCCCGTGGGCCCGCCACCAACCTGGGCGCGTGTCTATCCGAACCTGCGCAACATCGACGAGGCGGCGCCATTCTGGCTGACGCGCGCGAACTGGGCTGGTGCGAATGTGCTGACCGTGCCTGCCGCAGAACTCGGGATGACCGTCGACTATGCGCAGCCGCCTCAGTGCATGGCCCAGCAGGTCCGCGTACCGGGCGTCGACCCCCGGGCAACCGAGCGGACCTACGAGATCACCGCATGGGGCTTCAGCCCCGACTACCAGCGCGACGGTTCCGGCGAGGCGATCAGCGGTGCAGAGACCCTGCTGCAGTCGGTCATTCGCGTGTTTTGAGTTTCAACTGGTCCTGCAGGCCGCTGCACAGGCAGCGGCTGGACGGGATCGCCCAATCAGGAGAGGCGTCATGGTCGCTTCCGCTTTCAAGCATTCGTCCAAGTCGGGCTCCCGGGCCACCAGGCCCGCAGCCTTGGCGGTCATCGCGCTGATCTGCTGGGGGCAGATGCTGCCGGTCTGGGCGGCGCCGGCGCAAACCCCGCTGCTCACGCGGGCGGCCAACCCGGCCACACCCAACCTCGTCTACACGATGGACGATTCCGGGTCCATGGCCTGGCGCACAATGCCCGACAGCACGTTCTCGGGCATTCCCTCCTACAACCTGGGGCATCACCCCATGGACAGTTTCGAGGGAGGCGAGGTCTACCCGGTGACCACGCGGACCGGTGATCTCGTGTCGGCGAAGCTTCGCTCCTCGGCGTACAACCAGATCTACTACAACCCCGAGATCCGGTATGTGCCCTGGGTGTTCGGTGACAACACCTCATTCCCGAACGCGAATCCAAAGGCGGCCTGGCTGGACCCGACCAACCGGGTGCCGGTCAGTACCGCTTCTGAACGCACCAATGCAATCAATGCCGGTCAGGCCGTCAACCTGGAAGGTGAGTTCACATACGGCGAGAGGACCTGGTGCAAGTCCGAGACCAGCACCACGCCCAACGTGACGGCGCCTGGCA
Organism: uncultured Burkholderiales bacterium; assembly: GCA_965650765.1. Taxonomy (GTDB): domain Bacteria; phylum Pseudomonadota; class Gammaproteobacteria; order Burkholderiales; family Burkholderiaceae_C; genus Caldimonas. Next base: position 52,727 of record CBFGPV010000012.1, on the reverse strand, counting down.
ACGCGAATCGCACAGGAGCCGACTGCGAACTCGTCACGGGCGAAATCTTCGCGCCCGCCACGTATTACGTCCACAACGGCGGCAACTTCACGACGGCCTCGAATTTCACCCGCGTGCGGATCATGGATTCGACAAGCTTCACGCGGGGGGCCGGCCGCACCGACTGTGCCGTGTCAGGCTCCACCGCGACCTGCACCCAGGCGCAGGAGTACCAGAACTTCGCCAACTGGTTCACCTACTACCGCTATCGCATGTTGCTGGCCATCGGTGCGTCGAGCCGCGCTTTCGCCAAGCAGGGGGATGGTTTTCGCATCGGTTACGGCCGCATCAACAAGGGAAGTACCTCGGTGGATGGGGTCAGCACGCGCACCTTGGTTCGAGGCGTGAGGCGCTTTGCGGATGCACCCCGGACCGAGTTCTTCAACTGGCTGTACGGGGTGGGGCCTGTCGGCAATACGCCCTTGCGGCGGGCCATGGACGATATCGGCAAGTACTACTCACGCGCCGACAACCGCGGCCCGTGGGGCAACACCCCTGGCAGCGACGACCCGACGGACCATATTCAGTGCCGCAAGTCGTATCACCTGCTGATGACTGACGGTTACTGGAACGATGCGGCGGCGAGTACCGAGGCGGCCCGTGCGAATGTCGACAACCAGCCTGGCCCGACCATCACCGGCCCCAACGCACAGACCTATACCTACTCTCCGATCAGGCCGTTCCGTGACAATTACGAGAACACGCTGGCCGATGTGGCGATGTACTACTGGAACCGGGACCTGCGGCCCACGCTGGACAACCGCGTGACGCCCGACAGCAAGAACCCGGCGTTCTGGCAGCACATGGTGAACTTCACGGTGGGCCTGGGCCTGACCGGTACGCTGAGCTATCCGGGCGACCTGGCTGCGCTGGAAAGCGGCGCGAAGTCCTGGCCGGCCGTGTCGGCAGCCACGCCCAGCACCATTGATGACCTGTGGCACGCGGCCGTCAACAGCCGGGGAACCTACCTCAGCGCCAAGAACCCGGACGAGTTTGCCGCATCGCTTTCCAGCATCCTGCAGGAAATCGTCGAACGCCAGGCAAGCGATGGCGGTGTGGCGACCGCGGCGGCCACGCTGCAGGCGGGCAATCGCAAGTACGTGCCTGAGTACAAGACAGGGTCCTGGACCGGGAACCTGCTGGCCTACAACCTCGACTCCCTGGGGCAGCAGACCACTCTGGCCTGGGACGCCGACGCCAAGGTGCCGGAACATGGCTCGCGCAACATTGTCGCGGGCACGCGCAATGGTTCGCCCAAGGCGGTCGACTTCAAGTGGGATTCCCTGCCCACGGCGATGCGCACGGAAATGGGTGGCAGCGCCAGTGCCAACCTGGTCAACTACCTGCGCGGTGACAAGTCGCTTGAAGGGACGACCTACCGCAAGCGCAACGGCAAGCTCGGTGACTTCGTGAACTCGCAGCCGGTGTATGTGAAGGGCCTCGTCGACATGGGCTACAGCCTGCTGCCGGCCGGTACACCCGGGCGTGGCACCTATGACGGCTTCCTGAGCGCGAAGTCCGCGCGAAATGGGGTGGTCTTCATTGGCGGCAATGACGGCATGCTGCACGCCTTCCGAGACTACGGAACGCCCGCGGAGCAAGGTTCGGAGGTGTTCGGTTTCATTCCGCGTGCGCTCCTGCCGACGCTGAATCTGCTGTCGTCGCCGTCCTATGGCCACCGTTACTTTGTCGACGGGCCGCTCGTCGAGACGGACGCATACTGGGGCGGCGCGTGGCGCAATCTGCTGGTCGGTTCTACCGGGGCAGGCGCTCGCGCGGTCTTTGCCCTGGATGTGACGAACACGACCTCGCTGGGCGCTGGCAACGTGCTGTGGGAGCTGGACTCGACGAACGACGACGAACTGGGCCACATCCTGTCGCCCATCGAAGTGGGTCCGATGAAGGACGGCACCTGGGCGGCGGTCTTCGGCAACGGCTACGACAGCGCCAGCGGCAAGGCCCAGCTCTTCATCGTCAACGTGCAGACGGGTGCCGTGATCCGCAAGATCGACACCGGTGTCGGATCCGGCAACGGACTGGGCGGTGCTCGACTCATCCGGGACGAGAACCGCATGGTGGTTGGCGCCTATGCCGGCGACCTGAAGGGGAACGTCTGGAAGTTCGACCTGGACTCGACCTCGCCTGCGAGCTGGGGCGTCGCGTTCAGTGGTCAGCCGCTGTTCACGGCGACCTACATGTCGTCGCCCCAACCCATCACCGCAACGCCCGACTATGTGCCGCATCCGAAACAAGGCTACATGGTGGTGGTCGGTACCGGCAAGCTGTTCGAGGAAGGTGACCAACTCGACACGTCGCGCCAGACCCTGTACGGGCTCTGGGATCAGCAGCAACTCGTCAAGTCGGGCGGCACCTTTGTCTGGACGGATGAGCCTCGCATCACGGACCCCCTCAGCGTGGTCAGCAATGTCTTCAATGCGACCACCGTGGCGGGACCCGAAGGCCAGACGTACTACAAGGTGACCACGTCACCGATCGACTGGGCCGTTCATCGCGGGTGGTCTCTCGGCCAGACCCTGGCGAGCGGGCAGCGCAATGTCTTTGAAGTCAGCAACTTCCAGGGCCTGGCGCTGTTCCAGACGGTTGCACCATCCAGTGGTGTATCGACCAATCCATGTCTTGAGACTTCAGGTGAAGGGTTCAACATCCTGGTCGACCCGATCACGGGCGAGATGGCACCACCACTGATGGACACGAACGGAGACGGTGTGGTCAACTCGTCCGACGAAGCCATCGCTGGCTACAAGACGGGTGCCGACGGACGCGACGTGAAGCTGGGTCAGCCGCCCGGAGCCCCGCCGATCCCGGTGGACGAGGGTGGCTGCGGGCCGGGACGCAAACTGATGACGCTGAGCAATACGTCGGCGGGTGGGGGCAGTGTCTTCTGCGCGCCCTTGCAGCGCCCGCGAATCTGGCGGCAGCTGTATACCCGTCCGCAGTGAGGCACACTGATAGTCACTGAATGCTGGAGATCGCCGGATGAAAGTTGTCAAACATGCGAGGCCTCGCGGGTTCTCGATGGTCGAGTTGATGATCGTCGTTGCGATCGTCGGCATCCTCGCGGCCATCGCGTTCCCGAGCTACACCGAGTACATCCGGCGAAGCCAGCGTGCGGAGGCGCGGACAGTGCTGCTGGAAGCAGAGCAGTTCATGCAGCGCTTCTATGCCGCCAATGAGCGCTTCGACCAGACACGTGGCGGCACTGCCGTCGCCTTGCCGGCTCAACTGCAGCGTTCGCCGCAGACCGGAACGCAGCTGTACACGATTGCGATTGCCAACGTGAATCGCGTGTCGTTCACGCTGAGTGCGACGCCCGGAGGTCCGTTGTCTGGCGACAAGTGCGGAACCTTCACCGTCACGAACACCGGTGTACGCAACGTCACTGGCGGATCGGGAACCGTGGCGGAGTGCTGGCGCTGAAGCCGCGCATGCGACTTGCGTCGTGACACCGCAATGAATCTGGCGTGTGGTGGGGTGACAGGCACTTGCCGGGCCGGCCCACCTGCATGCCGGCGCGCTTCGTGACCCGATGATCAGCAGTCTCTGGCGTCAAGGGCCTGATGCGCCGCGGTTCGCTCGTGGCATTGCTGCCAGGCCAGACAGTTCTGGGTCAAGGTGGCGAATCATGGACGTCAAGCTGATGGATTGGGCATGACCTTGCGGATCCTGCCAGTCGACGGTCACCTTGACGTGCGTCAGGTGCCAGTCACGATGCGGCGAAAGCGCTGTGTTCACCCGGTAGGTCGCGTTGTGGAGCGCCAGAGACTCGATGAGAGGTTCGGCGCTTGTCGCCACCCCGAGTGCGCCACGCAACATCGAGCCATGGCGCAAGGCCTCCAGCCTTGACTGTGCTGCGCGTACGGCGAACGTCCGTTGGGCCGCCAGTTCGGCATGCGCCGTCAGCGTCGCATTGAACCGCAGCGTGGCCACCGCTGCGATTGAAAGCACCAGAAAGGCCAGCAGGGCATCGAGCAGGGCAATACCTTGCTGCGCCGACCTTCGCGAGTTCAGGCATTCGCCCTGTGGCGCTCCTGTAACGGCGCTGAAGCAGGCGCGTCGAGTCCGCTGTGCGCCACGGCTCGGCAGGCTGCTGCTCATGGCGCACGCGTACCACGGCCGCGGCTTGACACGCGCATGCCAGGCATGCCCTTGCGCCGCGTGCGCTTTACGGTACATGCCAACTCCCAGGCACGGGCACCACGGGTCCGACTGTTGCCTGCAGGTGCTCAAGGACCGGCAGGTCATGCACCACGCCGGCCGGCATGAAGTCCGTCTCAAGCTGCTCTGCGAGCATCGCGCCTCGAATGCGGGCATCAGACGCCCTCGGCGTGAATCGCAGTCCACGCGAATGGATCAGGCCTTGGAAGGCGATCGAGGCGTCAAGCGTGAGCTTGCCGTCGACAAACAGCAGCGCACCGCCCGAGGCGACAGTCAGGTCCAGAGGCCGGTCGATCAGCAGGTCTCCATCGATCCAGATGAGGCGCCAACCGGCATCCAGCGCACGCCGAATGGCCGGCAGGCAGTCTGCTGCGCAGTGGAGTCGGTGCACCACGGGCATGCGTCGGTAGGACTGCGGCGGCATACCGAACTGACGCGTGAACTCGGCGTCGCTGGATGACGCGGATGTGTCGACCCAGGTCACAGCACCATCGGGGACGATCTGCATCGCGGGAAGAACGAGGAGTGTTTCGCCCAGTTCAGCGTGGGCGATCGATGCGGCAGCGAGTCGGTCTGCGTCGGGCCGCTGCGCCGGTGCGGGGCGCGGCGCTGAATCCGTCGGTGCGTGCGAGCTACCTGCAGGCACGCATTCGGTCGATGTCGCGCTGCAGCCATGGGCACGCAACAAGATGGTTCCGGGGCGCGGCCCGGGCTGCAGGATGACACGAACGCTCGTGGCTGAACTCGTTCCCCCGCCACCGGTCCCCGCGGCGGCCGCATCGGGCGCACGGGTGTCCGATGCGTCGAAGCAGCGGCACCGCCAGACCTCGGCGGCACCCGGCGTGCTGGCGCCCGAGCCACAGCTCAGCTCCAGTCGATGATTCAGCATCCGGCCCCAAGGGGGGCGGTTGTCGGGCCTCATGGGGGTGCTCAGGTCGACGCTGCCACGCAGCGAACCGGAGGCGCCAGCGCGGACCGGGCAACCTTCGAGTGGGGTGTGCACCGCGTTGAGAGCCGCCGTTGTCCAGGCGGCACCCGCCTCGGCGGCCTCATGGGCGCGTACGGCGCTGTAGTCGTTCATCGAGGCCAGTTCGTCGATGAACAGGTTGCGCTGAGTGAACGCCAGCAGCAAGGCACTCGCGGCGATCAGTCCAGCCACCACCGGCAGTGCGACACCGCCTCGTGCGCCGACGGTCACGCCAATGTCGCGATGGGCGTGCTGACCGAAGGCATCGATCCCGACGTGTGACATTCGCGGTGCCATGCCGTCGCAGAGGCCCGCACGTCGGCCGGCCAGCAGTCGCGACGCGCTCCGGATCATGAGCAGGCCCCCTCGATGGTGTCATTGCGCAGTCGGGTGTGAACCACCACTCGCCTTTCGCGTGCGACTGCGCCCGCAGGGTGGCCCCGCACTTCGATCGTCGCATGCCTGATTTCAAGGGTCGGGCAACCGGCCTGGAGGCAGACCTGCGTGCACAGAGCCGCCAAGGGCACCGCCGTGCGATCGATGCGAGCGTTGAAGGCGGTGATGGTGAAGGCGTCCGGATCAGTCAGCGTTTGCCAGGACCCACGGCCACCGGCCTTCATCTGGAGGGCGCCGCCGTGAAGACGCAAGCCGAGTTGATCGATGCCGGCGCCGTCGTGCCGGGCGGTATCGCCCATTTCTGATTGGGTCCAGTGCAGTTCAGCGAGGGACGGGGCACGGACAGAGCGATGGGGGTTGGACAGTGTGGGCTGCACCAGCGCAGGTGCGAACTGCCCCGTGCGGACTTGCCACACCCCTTGACTCGACGATGCCTGCCAATAGGCCGCCGTGCGAAGGTTTCTGAGGACCACGTCGGTGACGGACCTGAGGTCCTGGGCGACACGTGCATCTTCGACCATCGCCCTGCTGGCGTGAACCTGGTGCCCGAGATGCGCGACAGCGAGCCCGGCCACAACGCCACCCAGACTGAGCCCGACGAGTGCCTCGACCAGGCTCGCGCCCCGCTGTTCTCGACGCGACATGTCAAGACCTCCAGCAGCGGTGGTTGTCGACAGCGCCGTTGCCGAGCGAGGTGGTCGTCCCGGACTCACGGTACTGATCGTGCCTCGACACGGTCAAGCGCAGATGGTTGCAAGGCCGGTCGAATGCCTGCTCGCCCAGCGCCTCGGCATGGACGATGTAGCCGGTCACGGACGCCTGAGAAACCGAGAACCGGTATCGCGCTCCCGAACTGGACGCTGCGGTGTGCGCCAGGCCCAGTTCATCCAGCGACGTGGCATAGCGAAAATGGTTGCCACGCCACCGCGCCTGGGCAGTCTGGATTTCGGAGAAGATCAGCAGCGCCTCGGTACGCCGGCTCTTTCGGACCTGTTCGACAAAGCTGGGGTAGGCGATGGCTGCCAGGATGCCCACGATCGTGAGTGCGATCAGGCATTCGATCAGCGTGAAGCCGCGTGACGGGCGCTGTGCGTCCGGCATGTTCAGCATGTTGCACCTGCCTGGGCGGCCGCAGGCACGGCGCAGCTGCGCACACGCCCGAGGATGTTGACCACATGGCGGATCGAACCACCGCGGTCGCTGTGCACGGTGATCGTTGCGGCCGGCGTGACGGTGCCCCGAGGCTCGAACAGCATGGACCTGACGTTCGACGACAGCCGGATACCCGCGTGGTCTTCGACCACCACCTGCTTGATCCGGGCGGAAGCGGGACAGGCCGTCGTGGCGGGTCCCGGGGCGCAGGGGCAACCGTCAGCACGGCCGGTGTGGATGACGTAACACGTGCCGGATGCACCTGATGCGAATGAGATGCGCACCGGCGCGTTGTGCAGTATGGCCTCGGAGCGCGCAAGGCGGATGTCGGCGACAAGCTGCTGGGCCCAGCCGTGCAGCTTGCGACGGGCGAGGATATCGCCCAAGGATGGCAGCGCCAACGCGGTGATCAGTGCGCTGATCGCCATGGCGATGCCGACCTCCACGAGCGTCAGCCCGTGCTGGTGGTGTGGCGTGCTCATTGTTCCTCCCTGAGTTCTACGCTCGGGCGAGACTCTAGGGAGAACCTTGGGGTGACCGTCCCCCCTGGACGAGGGGTGGGTTCGAAACGACTGTGACGCCTGGTAAGTGCCTGGCAAGCGCCTGGCACGCACCTGCGCGGTGCAAGCCGCGTGGCACGCGCAGGTCAGGGCGTCAGATTTCCTTGATCAGGCGGCTGAACTCGTCGACGTCCTCGAAGCTGCGATAGACCGAGGCAAACCGTACGTAGGCGACCTTGTCGAGCTTTTTCAGCTCGCGCATCACGAACTCGCCGAGTTTGGAAGACGCCACTTCGCGCGCGCCGCTGGAGCGCAGCTTCTGTTCGATACGTTGCAGCGCGGCGTCGATCTGCTCGATGCTCACCGGGCGCTTGCGCAGCGCCAGCACCATGGAGGCGCGCATCTTGCTGCCGTCGAACTCGGCGCGTGTGCCGTCTTTCTTGACCACCAGCGGCATCGTGACTTCAGCGCGCTCGTAGGTCGTGAACCGGGTGTCGCAGGACAGGCAGCGCCTGCGCCTGCGAATGACATCCCCCTCGTCGGACTCGCGGGTCTCGACGACCTGGGTTTCGCCGTTGCCGCAAAAAGGACAGCGCATGACGAGGGGGGCTCGATCAGCCGTAGACCGGGAAGCGGCGGGTCAGCTCGGCCACCTTGGCGCGCACGGTGGCGAGGTTCGCCTCGTCGCGCGGGTTGTCGAGCACATCGGCGATCAGCTGGGCGGTGGCCACGGCTTCGGCTTCCTTGAAGCCGCGGGTGGTCATGGCCGGCGAACCGAGACGGATGCCGCTGGTCACCATGGGCTTTTCGGGGTCGTTCGGAATGCCGTTCTTGTTGCAGGTGATGTGGGCCTGGCCCAGCACGGCTTCAGCTTCCTTGCCGGTGAGGCCCTTGGGCCGCAGGTCGACCAGCATCACATGGCTTTCGGTGCGGCCGCTGACGATGCGCAGACCGCGCGAGATCAGCGTCTCGGCCATGGCCTGGGCATTGCGCAGCACCTGTTCCTGATAGGCCTTGAACTCGGGCGACAGGGCTTCCTTGAAGGCCACCGCCTTGGCCGCGATCACGTGCATCAGCGGACCGCCCTGGATGCCGGGGAAGATGGCGCTGTTGATCTGCTTGGCGACATGGTCCTTCATCAGGATGATGCCGCCGCGCGGGCCGCGCAGGCTCTTGTGGGTGGTGGAGGTCACCACGTCGGCAAACGGCACCGGGTTGGGGTACACGCCGCCGGCGATCAGCCCGGCATAGTGCGCCATGTCGACCATGAAGTAGGCGCCGATGTCCTTGGCGACCTTCGCGAAACGCTCGAAATCGATGCGCAGGCTGTAGGCCGATGCGCCGGCGATGATCAGCTTGGGCTTGTGCTCGTGCGCCAGACGCTCCATGGCGTCGTAGTCGATCTCTTCCTTGGCATCGAGGCCGTAGCTCACGACCTTGAACCACTTGCCCGACTGGTTCAGCGGCATGCCGTGGGTCAGGTGCCCGCCCTCGGCCAGGCTCATGCCCATGATGGTGTCGCCGGGCTGCAGCAGCGCAAAGAACACGCCCTGGTTGGCCTGCGAACCCGAATTCGGCTGCACGTTGGCATTTTCGGCGCCGAACAGTGCCTTCAGGCGGTCGATGGCCAGTTGTTCGGCCACGTCGACGAACTCGCAGCCACCGTAGTAGCGCTTGCCCGGATAACCCTCGGCGTACTTGTTGGTGAGCTGCGAGCCCTGCGCGGCCATCACGGCCGGCGAGGCGTAGTTCTCGGAGGCGATCAGCTCGATGTGGTCTTCCTGACGCTGGTTTTCCTTCTGGATCACGGCCCAGAGTTCAGGATCGACGTTGGCAATGGTGGATTGGGAGCGGTCAAACATGGCAGTCCTCTTCAGTGTCGGATCTTCCCCTCGATGCACCGGCAACCGGAACGGTCCACGACTGAGGGTGTGGCCGCCTGGCACGCATGCAGGATGCTCGGAGGGCTGCCCAGGCGAACGGCGGGGCGAAGCCGCAAGGCTCCGGCCGCACTTCCCGGTGGTACACCACCTTGGGCGCGCCCGGTTGCAGAGTGCTCCGGGGGCCCTTATCGCCAGTTGTGCGGCGCTTGAAGTGTACTGGATTGGCGCAGCGCGCCGAGGCGGATCAGACGGCACGACCGGCAGGCAGCCCGGCGGGCCGCCCGTCGGACCCCGTCAGTTGACGTAAGCGACGACCTGGCGGGGCAGCGCCACCGCCGCGGTGTCGATGGGCGCATCGGTGCCGGGCAGCGGGCGGGCGGCCGCCGGCGTGGCCGGCAAGGCCGGTTCGGCGGCCGAGGCACCCGCCGGTGCGGGTTCAGGAGCCGCCTGCACGGTACGCAGCAGCTGGGGCACGTTGATCGGCACGGCGCGGCCGGCGGCAACACTGGCAATGTGCGAGCGCTCGGACAGCACCTTGGCGGCATAACCACCGTCGTGCGGCAGGTTGGCCGCGCCCACGTAATACCGCAGACCGCCCTCGAGGCTGCCGGCGCGTGCGATGCATTCGCGCAGCACCTGCACGCCGACCCGCAGGTTGGTCACCGGGTCGAACGCGGCGTGATTGCCGCCGAATGCCTCGTACTTGTCGTCGTGCACGCGGGTCATCACCTGCATCAGGCCCTGCGCGCCAACCGGGCTCTGCGCGAAGGGGTTGAAGCCGGACTCGATCGCGATCACAGCCAGGATCAGCATGGGATCGAGCTTGGCGACGGAACCGACCTCCCAGGCCTCGCGGACCAGGCGGCTGATGGGCTCCGGGGCCACGCGGTACCGGCGCGACAGCCACTGGGCCACCGCCGCCTGCTGCTTCGACAGCTCCTTGGGGTCGGCCGCCGTGGCACGCTGGATGGCCGAAGGCTCGGCCAGGCTTGCCAGCAGGGCCTCGGCCGAATCACCGGCGCGGGCTTCCTGGCGTTGTTGCAACCAGCCCAGCGCCTGCACCTCGATGGTGTGACGCAGATCGGGCCGGCCCAGTGCAAACACCGCGGCGGCCAGAACGATCAGGCCCACCAGAGCCAGGCCGTTGTGGCTGATCTCGAGCAGCCCGTGGGCGACATCCTTGACGAACACCGTGAACGAATCCACGGCGGCTTGTTGTGCAGTCCCGAAGGATCGGCGCACGGAATCGAACGCTGTCATGGCACTCCTTTCCTCCCACCGGGCCCGGGGGCTCTGAGGAGCCTGCAGGTCCGGCAGCGATAATGCCCCGCGCTGTGGAGCCCGGGCTTCGCAGGAGGCGAAGGCGGCTCAGCGGTTGATGGCATCGGCAGCGTCGCACCAATGAACGGTGCGGGTTATCCCTTAACTTAGGGACGGGCGGATTCTAGAGAGCCTTGAAATAACCAGTCAAGCTTGTGGAATTCGTCTCTAATAACTAATTTGTATGAAGTATCGAGATCTGCGTGAGTTCATTCACGGCCTGGAGCGGCTCGGCGAGCTGAAACGGGTCGCAAAGCCTGTATCGACGCGCCTCGAGATGACGGCGCTCAGTGACCGCGTGCTCAAGGCGGGCGGTCCGGCCCTGCTGTTCGAGCAGCCGGTTGGTTACAAAATACCTGCGCTGACGAACCTGTTCGGCACCCCCAGGCGGGTGGCGATGGGCATGGGCGCGGCCGAAGTGGCCGAGTTGCGCCAGATCGGCCAGTTGCTGGCCAGCCTGAAGGAGCCGGAGCCGCCCAAGGGCCTGAAGGATGCCGGCAAGCTGCTGCAGATGGGCAAGGCCCTGTGGGACATGAAACCGGCGCAGGTGCGTTCGGCGCCCTGCCAGGAGCAGGTGATCGAGGCAGCGGACGTCGACCTCGGGTTGCTGCCGGTCCAGCACTGCTGGCCCGGGGATGTCGCACCGCTGATCACCTGGGGACTCGTGGTCACGCGCGGGCCGCAGAACGTGCCCCAGCCGCGGCGTCGACAGAACCTGGGCATCTATCGACAGCAGGTGATCGGCCGCAACCGGGTCATCATGCGCTGGCTGGCCCATCGCGGTGGTGCGCTCGACTTTCGCGAGTTCGCACTGGCCCAGCCCGGCGTGCCTTTCCCGATGGCTGTGGCGCTGGGGGCCGATCCGGCCACCATCCTGGGCGCCGTCACACCGGTGCCTGACACCCTGTCCGAGTACCAGTTTGCCGGCCTGCTGCGTGGCAGCCGCACCGAGGTGGTCGAGACCGCGGTCGGTGACACGGGGCTGCGGCTGCAGGTGCCGGCCAGCGCCGAGATCGTGCTGGAAGGGCATGTGCCCCCGGCTGCCAGTGGCTACGAAGGGGTGTCCGAGCACGGCGTGCCGCTGCGCGAAAAGGGCGGCTACCTGCATGCGCTGGAAGGGCCCTACGGCGACCACACCGGCTATTACAACGAGCAGGACTGGTTCCCTGTGTTCGAGATCGACCGCATCACGATGCGGCGCGACGCCATCTATCACTCCACCTACACCGGCAAGCCGCCCGACGAGCCGGCCGTGCTGGGGGTGGCTCTGAATGAAGTGTTCGTGCCGATTCTCCAGAAGCAGTTTCCGGAGATCGTGGACTTCTATCTGCCGCCCGAAGGCTGCAGCTACCGCATGGCGATCATCAGCATCCGCAAGGCCTACCCGGGCCATGCAAAGCGGCTGATGTTCGGGCTGTGGAGCTTCCTGCGCCAGTTCATGTACACCAAGTTCATCGTGGTGACCGATGACGACGTGGACATCCGCTCCTGGCAGGACGTGATCTGGGCCATCACGACCCGGGTGGATCCGGTGCGCGACACCACGCTGGTCGACCGCACACCGATCGACTACCTGGACTTCGCCTCGCCCGTTTCGGGGCTGGGGGGCAAGATGGGGCTGGACGCCACCAACAAATGGCCCGGCGAGACCGATCGCGAGTGGGGGCGCCTGATCCGGATGGAGCCCGAGGTCGAGGCGCGGGTGGGCTCGCTGTTCGACGAGCTGATGGCCACACGATGAGGTCGGCCCGTGCCTGAGGTGATCGCGTCGATCAAGTCGATGCTGACCTGGCTGGCCCTGCCGCCGGTCGGCCCCGTGGTTCTGTTGCTGCTGGCCGCGTGGTGGCGGCGTTCGGCCCGGCTGACGTGGCGGCGTATCGGCATGTTTGCCACCTTGCTGGCGTGTGTGGCGCTGTGGCTGCTGTCCAGCGTCGGATTTGCCGAGTGGTTCCAGCGCCAGGTGATGGCCGTGCCGGTACCGCTCACGCCGGCGCGCATCGCCGAACTGGCCCAGGCGCGTGCGCAGGGTGACACCACCACGGCCATCGTCGTGCTGGGCAGCGGGCTGAGGCCGATGGCGCCGGAGTACCGCGAGGCCGATCTGTCCCGCTACGGGCTGGCCCGGCTGCGCTATGGCGTGTGGCTGGCACGTCAGACGGGGCTGCCCCTGGGCTTCTGTGGAGGCGTGCCGCGCACCGTGCCCGCCTCGACCCCGTCCGAGGCCGCGATTGCGCAGCGCATCCTGAGCCAGGAGTACGGCCAGACGTTGAGGTGGGCCGAGTCGGAGTCGCGCAACACACGGGAGAACGCACGCTACATGGCGCCGATGCTCACGGCTGACGGCATCCGCAGGGTGGTGCTGGTCACCCATTCCTGGCACATGCCGCGAGCGCTTCGGGCCTTCCGTGCCGACCTGCCGGCGCAGGTCGAGCTATTGCCCGCGGCGATGGGCCACGTGGCCGTGGCGGGGCAGGGCCTGCCGAGCGACCGGTGGCTGCCGAGCGTCGAGGGCCTGATGCAGTCGCGCATGGTGGTGCGCGAGGCCCTAGGCTGGCTGGTGGGCCATTGATCGGCAAGCTGCGCGCGGTCTCAATGGCCGGCTGGGAGGCCATAGAAAATCTGGCCTTGTGCGCTCGGGCGGCTGTGCTTAACCTACGCAGGCCTGCCAAGCAGGTCTACAACTTGCGCAGTCTCTGCGCTCAGGAGCCCCGGACCTCATTCCTCCGGAGCCCCGATCGTGGCGTGAGCCACCACCCCTCCGGCCGTCAAGGCCTGGAGGGGTTTCGCTTTTCTGGGTGGGACGAGACCATCCGCCTGATGCACGCCGCCGGGTGCATGCGGCTCGGTGCATGCGGCCTGGTGCATGCGAATCGAACGCCCTGTCGACACAGGTCGAGCGGCTGACACCGCCGATCTGCCTCCACTTGTTACCTGTCGATACGCTTTGGGTGGGCTAAGCGATGTTGCCTGCGGCCGGCATCCCACGAATTCGGGATAGGCGCACACGCCCGGCGCCACGACACTCACGAACTTTGCCGGTCCACGTGTGGGTCGGCGGTCCGGCATTCTTGTCAGTTTGTGGAGATCCAGCAATGAACGTGAAGAGCGAGGCCTCGGAAGCCGTTTCCGGGCGTGCCCGTCATCTTGTCGCCCTGAGCGCGGTGGTTGTCCTGCTGAGCGCCTGTGGCGGCGGCACCACGCCGAAGATGGGCGAGGGCGGCACAGTGGCCACCGGTGCGGCCGGCGGCTCGACCGCGGCCAATGCCAACAGCCAGCTCGAGCGTTGTGATGAAACGCTGGGCACGCTGGCCGTGGTCGAAGACCAGGCCGCGCCCTGGTACCAGACGCTCAACCAGTACAAGCTCGGCTCCACCGTGCCGGTGCTGCGCATGATGATCCAGCAGTCGAACTGCTTTGTGGTGGTCGAGCGTGGTCGTGCGATGAACAACATGATGCAGGAGCGCAACCTCGCCAAGAGCGGCGAGATGCGCCAGGGCAGCAATTTCGGCGGCGGCCAGATGGTCGCGGCCGACTACACGATGAGCCCGTCCATCACCTTCAGCCAGAAGGGCACCGGCGGACTGGGCGGGGCACTCGGCGGCTGGGCCGGATTCATTGCCGGGGGCATCCGCTCCAACGAGGCCTCGACCACGCTGCTGATGATCGACAACCGCTCGGGCGTGCAGCTCGCTGCGGCCGAGGGCAGCGCCAAGAACTTCGACTTCAGCGTGCTGGGTGGCGCCTGGGGGGGCGGGCTCGCGGGTGGCCTGGGCGGCTACAGCAACACGCCCGAAGGCAAGATCCTGGTGGCAGCCTTTGCCGACTCCTACAACCAGCTCGTCAAGGCGGTGCGCAACTATCAGGCCCAGACCGTGCGCGGTGGCCTGGGCACCGGCGGTCGCCTGGGCGTGCAGGGCGGCACCACGCCGGCTTCGAAGGAGCTGAGCGCTCCGGCGGCAGCGCCCGCGGCAGCTCCGGCACGCAAGCCGGCTGCCACCACGCGCAAGCCGGCTGCCACCACGCGCAAGCCGGCGGCATCGACCACCAAGAATCAGTAAAGCCTTGCTCCGGCTCACGACGGCGCCCCCCAAGGGCGCCGTTTTCCATGGTGCTCGCGCAAGCGTAGACCCGGTCCTGCGGGAACCTTCGCCCATTGGGTAAGCTCCGACCTGTCCGCCACACGCGCTGTGTGGTCCCGCCACGGAGTGACCATGACTGCCCCTGCCAGCCCCGACCCTGCTGTCCGCAACGACTCGTCCGGTGAAGTGATCACGCTGGGCGGCGGCTGCTTCTGGTGCCTCGAGGCCGTGTTCGACCGGGTCGAGGGTGTGACCGACGTCGAGTCGGGCTACTGCAACGGCCACGTGCAACGGCCGAGCTATGAGCAGGTCTGCACCGGGCGCACCGGCCATGTCGAGGTCGTACGAGTCACCTTCGATCCTGCCCGCATCGCACTGCGGGACCTGCTGGAGATCTTTTTCGTGATCCATGACCCGACCACCTGGCATCGCCAGGGCAACGACGTCGGGCCGCAGTACCGCTCGGGCATCTACTTCCACGATTCGCAGCAGGAGCCGATGGTCCGTGCCGTGCTGAAGGAGCTGGCCGACAGTGGCGTGTATCGCGACCCGATCGTGACCGAGGTGGAGCCGGTGTCGAACTACTGGCCAGCCGAGGACTACCACCAGGATTACTTCCTTCATCATCCCGACCAGGGCTACTGCGCCTTTGTCGTGGCGCCCAAGGTGGAGAAGTTCCGCAAGACGTTTGCCAGCCGGGTCCGCGCCGGATGATCGAACTGCGTGGGGTGAGCTATCGCTACGCGAGTGCAGCGGCGCGACTGACGTTCCCTGACCTGGTCGTGCCGGCGGGCGGCTGTGCGCTGATCCGCGGGCCCTCGGGCTCGGGCAAGTCGACGCTGCTGGCCTTGCTGGCCGGCCTGCTCACGCCACTGGACGGTGTGGTGCGGGTGGGTGATGTCGATGTGGGGCGCCTGAGCGCCCGCGAGCGTGATGGGTGGCGGGGACGCTCGCTGGGCTTCCTGCCGCAGCGGCTGCACCTCAGTGACAGCCTTTCCGCGCACGACAACATTGCCTTGGCGCCCTGGGCGGCCGGCGCCGCGCCCGCACCGGGGAGCATCGAAGCGGTGCTGGCCCGCCTGGGGCTGGCGGGCCTGGGCGCGCGCCGCCCCCACGAACTCAGTGTCGGGCAGGCGCAGCGTGTCGCGCTGGCGCGAGCGCTGCTCCTGCGCCCGGCCGTGCTGGTGGCCGATGAACCCACGGCCAGCCTTGACGACCAGCACGGCGAGACGGTGGTCCGGCTGATGCACGAGCTTTGCCGCGAAACCGGTGCGACGCTGGTCGTGTCCACGCATGACCACCGCGTGCCCGCCTGGCTGGGCGGCCGCTGCCAGGAGCTGATGCTGTGAGCGTGGCGCGCCTGTCCTGGGCCTTCCTGTGGTCGCGCCCGCTCGAAACCCTGCTCAACCTGCTGCTGCTGGCGCTCGGGCTGGCGGCGGTGACCTTCGTGCTGCTGGTCAGCGAGCAGGTCGACGAAGCCATGCACCGCGATCTCACGGGCATCGACCTGGTGGTCGGCGCCAAAGGCAGTCCGATGCAGCTGATCCTGTCGGGCGTGTTTCACGTTGATGTGCCGACCGGCAACATCCCTGCCGGGACGGCAGACGAACTTCGACAGCACCCGCTGGTGGCCGAGGTCATCCCGATCTCGCTCGGAGACAGCTACGCCGGCTACCGCATCGTGGGCACCACCCCGGCCTACCTGTCGCACTACGGTGCCCGGCTGGCCAGTGGCAGCCTGTGGTCTGCGCCGCTGGAGGCGGTGGTGGGTGCCGAGGTGGCGCGGGCCACCGGACTGGCCCCCGGCGCCCAGTTTGCCGGGGTGCACGGCCTGGGCGGGCAGGGCGAGACCCACGGCGACAGCCCCTATCGCGTGGTCGGTGTGCTGGCGCCCACCGACGGTGTGCTCGACCGCCTCATCCTCACGTCCACCGAGTCGGTCTGGGAAGTCCATGAGACCGCCATGGCTGTCGATGCCGAGGATCGCGAGGCACTGGCCGCCGAGCGTGAGCTGACGCTGCTGCTGCTGCGCTACCGCTCACCGCTGGCCGCGGTGAGCCTGCCGCGCCAGATCAACGCGCAGACCGAGCTGCAGGCCGCCGCGCCGGCGCTCGAGACGGCCCGGCTGCTGCGCATGGTGGGGGTCGGTGCGGACGTGCTCAAGGGGTTCGGTGCGGTGCTGCTGCTCAGTGCCGGTCTGTCGGTGTTTGTCGGCCTGTACCGGGCCGTGCGCGAGCGCTCGGCCGACCTGGCCATGCTGCGCATGCTGGGTGCGCCTGCAGCGCGTGTGGCCGGGCTGGTGGCGGCCGAGGCGCTGTGGCTGGCGCTGCTGGGCTGCGCGGCCGGGCTGGCTGCCGGCCATGGCCTGGCGGCGGCGCTGGGCTGGATGTTGCAGGCCGACCGCTCGATCACCTTGTCCGGTGTCGTGTGGTCACCAGCCGAGGGCATGATCCCGTTGCTGGCAGTGGGCCTGGCGTTGGTCAGTGCCGCGCTGCCCGCGTGGCGCGCCTACCGGCTCGACGTCATGCGGCTGCTGCAGGCGCCACGCTGAACGCGATGACCCCACCAACCCATGAATCCATCCTGACGCCTGAAAGGCAGACCATGACCCTGACTCATCTCTTCGGCCGGACGCTCGTGACGGCTGCCCTGTGCCTTGCCAGTGCAGCCTGGGCGCAGACCTCACCGGCAGGCACGGCCAAGCTCACTGACCATGCGCGCCAGGATATTGCCCGACACCGGGCGATGGCAGCCGCGCACGAAGGCGCTGCACGCTGCCTGGAGTCCGGCAAGTCCGAGGACGTCTGTCAGAAGGAGCTGCTCGCCGCTTGCAAGGGCCTGGCCATCGGCAAATACTGCGGCATGCGCCATCAACACTGAGTGGCCGCCCGGGAGTTCGCCATGAAGCAAGTGATCCTCAGCGTGGTGCTGTCGGCCATGGGCGCTGGGGCCGTGGCCCAGGCGGGTCCGGCCCCGCTCGGCAGTCCGATTGGCGGGGCCTCCGCAGCCGGCGGGGCGCCGGCGGTCGGGTCCGGCCCTGGTTTTCACAGCCCGCAAAGCCCGATTCCGCCGCTGCAGGAGCGAGACGGCGTGGTGTCGTGGAAGCTGCTGTCGTCGGTCACCACCAAGGTCGAACGCAACCGGATGCGGCCGCAGTTCCCCGAAGGGGTCAAGGCGCTGGACAAGCGCACCGTGCGGATCCAGGGGTTCATGATGCCGCTGGAGCCGGGCGACCGGCAACGCCATTTCCTGTTGTCCTCAGTGCCCACCACCTGCTCGTTCTGCATCCCTGCCGGACCTGAGGGCCTGGTCGAGGTCAGAACCCGCGAACCGGTGCGTTACGGCATCGAGC
Source organism: uncultured Burkholderiales bacterium (assembly GCA_965650765.1). Classification (GTDB taxonomy): domain Bacteria; phylum Pseudomonadota; class Gammaproteobacteria; order Burkholderiales; family Burkholderiaceae_C; genus Caldimonas. The sequence goes on along the minus strand of CBFGPV010000012.1, from coordinate 34,863 downwards.
CGGTGGTCGTCGAAGGCCGCCTGGCCGTGCTCGACAATGACCCCTACGGGCTGTACTACCGGATCGTCGACGGCGTTCCGGCCCGCTGAGGCGCGTCGCTCGCAGGTTCGGTGCCTGGTGCTTCCCCCGTATGGGGGTGGATCGGGATCACCCTGCCTCGTACTGGTCGCCGAGCGGGCGGCCGCTCGCTACACTGCCGCGGTGAAGGCCTGCACGTCGGCGGGCCCGCATTCACCAAGAGACCCTGCCCATGGGACCACTGCCTCCTCAGCCTGAGGACGCTGACGGTATTGCGTCGCTGCTGGACTTCAGCAGCGAAGCCCTGTTCGTGGTCGATGCGCAGGGGCAGATCCTGCAGGGCAACCGGACCTGGACGTCCGGGCGCGTTGCGCACCATCTCGACGATTTGCTCGCCGCGGCCCACGACGGCCTGACCCTGTCGAGCCGGACCCTGCTGGCCGCCGGCCAGGCGGTGAACGGCCTGCTGATCGACTGGCCGGTCGGACCCGGCGCGGGCGCCGCCCAGCCGGTGGCCGAGCTGAGCCTGGCACCCGCGCCGGCCGGCCGTTGGCATGCTCGTTTGCGAGATGTCAGCGCGTTGCACCAGAAACGGGTCGTCGACGACGAGCAGTTCGACCTGGCCGTGCAACTGGCCGGGCTGGTGATCTGGCGACAGGACCTGCTGACCGGCCACACCCGTTTCAACCGTCAGGGCGGGCAGTTGCTGGGCATCGACGCCCGCGAGCTGCCGATCGAGCGCATTCGCGATCACATCCACCCCGAAGACCGGCTGGCGCTGAAGGAAGGTATCGATCAGGCCATCGCAAGCCGGCAGCCGGTCGATGTGGTGGCCCGCTACCGGCAGCCCGATGGGGACTACCGCACCCTGCTGACCCGCCGTGTGGTGCAGCGCGACGTCGACGACCAGCCTGTGGGTGTGATCGGCGTGGGCATCGACGTGACTGAACGGCTGGCCGAACGCAATCAGGCACTGGCCCTGAGCGGCCGCATCGAGCTGATGGTGGAGTCGGCCGGTGTGGGGCTGTGGAGCGTGGAGTCCGGCTCCGGCAAGGTGCAATGGAACCGAAGGATGTTCCAGATCTACGGACTGGCCGAAGGGGCGGCCCCCACGCTCAAGCAGTGGATGCAGTCGCTGGTGCACCCCGACGATCGTGACCGGCTGCGCCACGAGCGACAGCAGGCCCATGCGGCCGGTGAGCCGGTGTTCGACACCGAGTTCCGCATCGTGCGGCCGGATGGCAGCGTGCGCTGGGTGGTGTGCAGTTCGCGCCGCGAGGCCACGCAAGGCCAGCCGATGGTGTTCGGCATCCACCTGGACGTGACCGAACGCCGACAGACCGAAGAGGCGCTGAGTCAGGCCCGTGAACGCATCCTGCTGGCCACGAGCGGTGCGGGCATCGCCACCTGGGACCGTGACCTGGTGCGCGGCATCTCCTACTGGGACCCGCAGATGTACCGCCTGCGTGGGCTGTCTCCGCAGGACCCGCGCAGCATCCAGCAACTGCGCAGTTGTGTGCACCCCGACGACCTGCCCCTGCTGCTGTCGGACTACGAGGTGGCGCTGGGCGACCCGCAGTGCGACACCACCAACCGCGAGTTCCGCGTGATCTGGCCGGACGGCAGCGTGCACTGGCTGGCCACACGGGGCACCATCCTGCGCGACGATGCCGGACAGGCCGTCCGCATGCTGGGTGTGAACTGGGACATCACCGAGCGCAAGCAGGCCGACCAGGCCCGGCGTGACAAGGAGGCCGCCGAGCAGGCCAGCCGGGCCAAGTCTGCGTTCCTGGCCCGGATGAGCCATGAACTGCGCACGCCCCTGAATGCCGTGCTGGGCTTTGCCCAGGTCCTGCAGGCCGATGGCCCCTATGGCCTCACGCCGGGACAGCGTCAGAAGGTCGACCACATCCACACCGCCGGGCGCCATCTGCTGGCGCTGATCGACGACGTGCTCGACCTGTCGCGCATCGAATCCGGCGCCATCAAGCTGGAGCAGGCACCGCTTGCGGTCGAGGACGTCGTGACCGACGCGCTGCAGATGATGGGGCCGATGGCCCGCAAGCATGACATCGTGATGACCACTCAGCCCTTGAGCGGGGTGGTGCTGGCCGATCCGCAGCGGCTGCGGCAGGTGCTGATGAACCTGCTGTCGAATGCACTCAAGTACAACCGGCCCGGCGGTCGTGTGGTCGTGCATGCGGTGCAGGACAAGGATGCGGTGGGCATTGCCGTGCAGGACACCGGACGCGGCATGAACGAGCGCCAGCTGGCCGGGCTGTTCGAGCCCTTCAATCGGCTGGGCGTCGAGCGCGAGGGCATCGAGGGCACGGGGATCGGCCTGTCGATCGCGCAGCAGCTCACGCAGCACATGGGCGGGCGCATCGACGTCAACAGCCGTCCCGGACAGGGCAGCGAATTCGTGCTGTGGCTGCCCGCCGCGCCGCTGGCGCGCGCACCGTCACCGCAGGCCGCCGGCCCGAGCGAACCAGCTCCCCATGCGCGCACCGACCGCGGCGTGCTCCGGCTGCTCTACATCGAGGACAACGAGGTGAATGTGCTGCTGGTCCAGGAACTGGTGGCGCTGCGTGCGCATGTGGTGCTCGACTGTGCGGTCGATGGCCTGTCGGGCATTGCGCAGGCGGTCGCGCAGCGGCCCGATGTCGTGCTGATCGACATGCACCTGCCCGACATCGATGGTCATGAGGTGCTGCGTCGCCTGCGCGCCCAGGCCGCCACGGCGGCGGCCCGGTGCATCGCGCTGTCGGCCAATGCCATGCCCGAGGACGTGCAACGCGCGTTGGCCGAAGGCTTCGATGACTACTGGACCAAACCGATCGACATCCGCCGCTTCCTGTCGGCCCTGGATGCCCTGGCACCGGCGCCCGAGGCGGGCCGGGAGGTCACGGCGCCAGTCGTTCCTTGAGCCACTGCCCGTCGACCAGCCGGTAGCACAGGCGATCGTGCAGCCGGGACTTGCGTCCCTGCCAGAACTCCCAGCGGTCAGGGACCAGGCGAAAGCCGCCCCAATGCGGCGGCCGGGGCGGATTCAGCGCGAACTGCGCGCCATAGCGTGCGGCGTTGGCCACCAGCACGGCCCGTGACGAGATGACCTGGCTCTGCGGCGAGGCCCAGGCACCGATGCGCGAGTCGAGCGGCCGCGAACGGAAGTACTCGTCCGACTGGGCCTCCGACACCTTCTCGACACGGCCCTCGATGCGCACCACACGCTCGAGTTCGACCCAGTGGAACTGCAGTGCCGCAAACGGGTTGTGTGCGAGCTCGCGGCCCTTGCGACTGTGATAGTTGGTGTACCAGACGATGCCCTGCTCGTCATAGCCCTTGATCAGCACGATGCGTGTCGACGGCCGGCCGTTGTCGCCCACGGTGGCCACGGTCATCGCATTCGGCTCGGGCAGGCCGGCCTTCAGCGCCTGGTCGAACCAGGTTGCGAACTGCTCGATCGGGCGATCGGCACTGGCGCCTTCATCGAGTTCGGCACGCTCATAGCTCTTGCGCAGGTCGGCGATGTTCTTGTCCATGCGGTCAGTATAGGCAGGTCGGCCTGTGGGCACCGCCGTGCGCAGCACGCCGCGACAATCGGGACTCTCCAGGGCCCAGGTAAGTCCGGAGCGGGCTAGCCCCTACGGGCAGATCCCAGTTCTCACCGGGCGTCCGGTGGGCTCCCATAGACACATCATCGTGCGCCTGCCCATGCACCCACAGGCGCACGCGCAAGACAACACGAACAAGCACACGCACATGCCGATGCGCAGCGCCGGGGTCACGCGACGGCGCATCGGCATTCGACAACAGGAACAAGGGATGAAAGCAAGACCAGTGGTGGTGGTGCTGGCGGCGGGGGCGGGCTCCCGCTTCGACGGTGCGCATCACAAGCTCGCTCAGACCTTCGGCAGCAGCACGGTGCTGGGCACCACGCTGGGCCACGTGATCGCCAGCCACCTGCCGCTGGTGGTCGTGACCACCGAGGGGCTGCTCGACGTCGCCAAGGGCTGGGTCGCCACCCAGGACGTGGTGGTGCTGCCCGAGGCCGCATCGACGCCCGGCGGCGAGCTGGGCATGGGCTATTCGATCGCCGCGGGGGTGCGCGCCCGCGGCAATGCCCCGGGCTGGCTCATCCTGCCGGGCGACATGCCCCTGGTCCAGCCGGCCACGCTGCACGCCGTGGCGCGGGCGCTGAACCACCATGCGGTGGCCTTTGCACAGCATCACGGGCGACGGGGCCACCCGGTGGGCTTCTCGAGTGAGCTGTATTCCGAACTGGCCACCTTGACCGGCGACGAAGGTGCGCGCCGGGTGATGGCGCGCTACCCGGCCGAAGGGGTGGAGGTGAAGGACCCGGGCGTGCTGATGGACCTGGACACCCAGGACGACCTGCACACCCTGAGCCGGGCGCGGGCCGAGCTCGACGCCCGCCCACCGGCCTGAAGCCGGGCCGGGGGCGGTCAGTCGAGCAGGCGGTGCTGGCGGGCGAGGTTCAGGATGGCCGCGATGGCGGCATCTCGAATGCCGTGATCGCGCAGGCCGAGATCGGTGCGCAGCACGTAGTCGAGCGTGCTGCCATAGCGACCGCGGGCCTCGCGCAGGATCTGCAGCAACTGGGGCTCCGCGATCGGGCCCGTGTAGTTCGGGCTGTTGCGGTCCAGCGTGAAGGCCAGCGCACGCACCGTGCCGCCGGGCGTCTGGCAGGGCAGCCAGCGCGGGTCGTACACCCCGGTGGGCATCTCGCGGCGCCACAGCTTGTCGAGTTCGCGCAATGCCAGGTCGCGCGGCACGCGGTAGACCACACCCCGGCAGGAGCCGCCGGCCATCAGCGCAAAGACCAGGCCCGGGCACAGCGGCGAGCCTCGATTGATGCGTGACCACATCTTCAGCGCACGGTGAAAACCGTGCACCCTGGCCGGCCTGCACTCGCTGTGGTCGACCTCGGGGTTCCAGATGAGGGAGGCATAGCCGAACACCCACAGGTCGTCGTGTGTGTTCCAGCCCTGCAGGGTGGCCTGAAGCATCGCCTGCGGATCTCGCAGGATGGGCACCATGCCCAGGTCGACAGGGGTGTGCGTGAGCAGGCTCACTTCGGTAGGTCCCTACAATCGATGATCACTTGATTTTTACCGCAACCGGAGCAGGCCATGGCAGACCAGGATGATGACGTCAACCGCAGGGCAGGATTGTGGGTCGTGTTCAGTGTGGTGACGCTGGTGGTGCTGGGTGTACTGGGCTTTGCGGTGATGCGCACCCTGTCGCCCCGGGCCCCCGCAGCGCCCCAGATGGCCATGCAGGCGCTGGGCGAGCCCGCATTGCGGCTGTACTTCGAGGTCGGATCGGCCACGCTGCCGGCCGACGCCGCCGATCTGCTGGCCCAGGTGGCGCAGGAGGCCCGCACCCGGCCAGCCCGCGTGGTGATTTCCGGCTTCCATGATGAATCCGGCGACCCGGCACGCAATGCCGAGCTGGCCCGGGAGCGGGCCCAGGCCGTCGAGCATGCCCTGCAGTCCAACGGCCTCACGGCCGACCGCCTGGAGCTGCGCAAGCCCGCCGTCACGGCCGGTGGTGGCGATCCCCGCGAAGCCCGCCGGGTTGAACTGCATCTGCAGTGATCCGGCGGCCCTGTGCCTGCCACGATGTGCGCCCTGCGTACATGACCGATGCGCCTGCATGGGCGCATTTTTTTTGAATTGACGATGTAACCAAGTTACTTGAGAATCTGAATCACGGTTACATCCATGCAAGATTCCCACCATGAAGTCGATTGTTCAAGACGTCACCCAGCGCATCCGTGAACGAAGCGCGCCCTCCCGCCAGGCCTACCTTGCCCAGGTTGCCGACGCCGCTGCCCGCACACGAGGTTCCGACCGCATGGGCTGCGCCAATGTGGCCCATGCCTTTGCGGCCCTGCCGGGCAGCGACAAGTTCCGGGTCGTGACCGAGCGTGCGCCTCACATCGGGGTGGTCACCGCCTACAACGACATGCTCTCGGCGCACCAGCCCTATGAAGGCTTCCCGACGGTCATCCGCGACGAAGCCCGGCGCCATGGCGCCACGGTGCAGGTCGCCGGCGGTGTGCCGGCCATGTGCGACGGCGTGACCCAGGGCCTGCCCGGGATGGAGCTCAGTCTGTTCTCGCGCGACACGATCGCGATGGGCACGGCCGTTGCGCTGACGCATGACGTGTTCGACGCGGCGCTGCTGCTCGGCGTGTGCGACAAGATCGTGCCGGGCCTGCTGATCGGTGCGCTGCACTTCGGGCATCTGCCCTGCGTGTTCGTGCCGGCCGGGCCGATGAGCAGCGGGCTGAGCAACAACGACAAGGCCAAGGTGCGCGAGCAGTTCGCGCAAGGCCTGGTGGGGCGCGACAAGCTGCTCGAGGCCGAGTCGGCGGCCTATCACGGCGCTGGCACCTGCACCTTCTACGGCACGGCCAACAGCAACCAGATGCTGCTCGAGGCCATGGGTCTGCATGTGCCGGGTGCGGCATTCATTCACCCGCATGCCGAACTGCGCGAGGAACTGACGCGTGAAGCCGTGCGCACCGTGCTGTCGATCACCCGGGCGCAGCGCTTCGCGCCCATCGGTGAGGTGGTCGACGAGCGCTGCATCGTCAATGCGATGGTCGCGCTGCTGGCCACCGGTGGCTCGACCAACCACCTGATCCACTGGGTGGCCGTGGCCCGTTCTGCGGGCATCCTGATCGACTGGGACGACTTCTCGGCCCTGTCGAGCGAGGTCCCGCTGCTGACCCGCGTCTATCCGAATGGATACGCTGACGTGAACCAGTTCCAGGCGGCCGGTGGCCCGGGTTTCGTGATCCGTGAACTGCTGGATCACGGCTACATGCACGGCGACGTGATCACCGTGGCACCGCAGGGCCTGCGTGCCTACACGCGCCTTCCGGTGAAGCAGGGCGGCTCGCTGAGCTGGCAGGAGCTGCCGGCCACCAGCGGCGACGAAAGCGTGGTGCGTACCGCGTCGTCGCCGTTCAGCACAACCGGGGGGCTCAAGCTGCTGCAGGGCAACCTGGGCCGCTCGGTGATCAAGGTGTCGGCCGTGCCGGAGGATCGGCACATCGTCGAGGCACCGGCCATCGTCTTCGACAGCCAGGAAGCGCTGCTGCAGGCCTTCAAGGCCGGCGAGCTGGAGCGCGACTTTGTTGCCGTCGTGCGCTTCCAGGGGCCGCGTGCCAACGGCATGCCCGAACTGCACAAGCTCACACCGCCACTGGCGGTGCTGCAGGGCAAGGGCTACAAGGTGGCACTGGTGACGGACGGGCGCATGAGCGGTGCGTCGGGCAAGGTGCCTGCGGCGATCCACCTCAGCCCCGAAGCCAGTGCCGGCGGGCCGCTGGCCAAGGTGCGCACCGGCGACATCATCCGGCTCGACGCCGTGAGCGGCACGCTGGCGGCGCTGGTCGACGAGGCCACCTGGCAGGCGCGCGACACCGAGGTGATTCCGGCCGAACAGGCGCAGGCCAACGGCCTCGGCCTGGGCCGTGATCTTTTCGCCGGCATGCGCCGCAATGTGCTGAGCGCCGAACAGGGCGCCTGCACCTGGCTCTGACCGCCGTTTTTCCCGGACGCTTTTTCTTTGCACAAGACGACAGCATGACTCTCGACCCCCTGACGCTGGCCGACCACGGCCCCGTGATTCCCGTCATCGTTCTCGACCGCGTCGAGGATGCCGTGCCGATGGCCCGGGCCCTGGTGGCCGGTGGCGTGAAGGTGCTGGAGGTGACCTTGCGCACGCCGGTGGCGCTGCAGTGCATGGAGGCGATCGCCCGTGCCGTGCCCGATGCCATCGTCGGTGCAGGCACGGTGCGCAGCGTGGCCGATGCGCGTGCGGCGCTCGATGCGGGCTGCCGGTTTGCGGTCAGCCCCGGCTACACCAGCGAGATCGGTCGGGCCTGTCGCGAGATGGCCCTGCCGCTGCTGCCGGGGGTTGCGACCGGCAGCGAGGTGATGATGGCCAACGCCGACGGCTACCGCTTCCTGAAGTTCTTTCCGGCCACGGCGGCCGGGGGCATCCCGATGCTCAAGGCGCTGGCCGGGCCGTTCCATGACGTGGTGTTCTGCCCCACGGGCGGCATCACGCCCGAGACGGCGCCCCAGTTCCTTGCATTGCCCAATGTGCGCGTGTGCGGCGGTTCGTGGCTCACGCCGGCCGAAGCGGTGAAGGCCGGCGACTGGGCACGCATCACGCAGCTGGCCGAGCAGGCCAGCGCGCTGCGGCGAGCCGGCTGAGGCTGGCGATCAGGTCGGGACTCAAGCCGGCACGCAGGCCGGCACTCAGGCCGGAATCAGCACGCGGTTGGCCGCGCCTGGCAGCACCCGCAGGCTCTGGCCCAGGCTGGCCGTGGCCTGCCGGGTCGTGATGCCGGCCACGTAATACCAGTCGCAGCGCACCTGCTCGGCCGTGGCGGTCACCACCATGAAGCCGCGCCGGCTGGTGTCGCAGTACACCAGCGGGTCGACCAGCTCGGGGAAGGCCGCACTGAGCTGGGCCGGGGGAATGTCGGCCAGATAGGCCTCGAAGCCCGGCGACGTCACCGACGGGGTGGCGAACTCCACGCCCACACGGCGGCCCTGCAGATCGGTCAGGTCGCTGGCCCAGGCATTGTGGGTGTCGCCGGCCAGCACGACGAGGTTGCGGTCCAGTGCCTGCACGGCGCCCAACACGGTCTCACGTGCCACCGGGTAGCCGTCCCAGGCGTCGAGGTTGTAGGGAATGCGAGGCTGCGCCACCAGGGCCTGCTGCTCGGCCGTGCGCAGCTCGGCGGGTGTGGCCTTGGCCGTCAGGAAGGCGGTCACGTTGGCGGCGGTCGGCGCCTGGGCCACCGACAGCGGGATCTCCATGCGCCCCATCAGCACCTGCTGACCCAGCACCTGCCAGGTGGCGGTCGATGCACTCAGCTGGGCGTTCAGCCAGGCGGTCTGATCGGCGCCGAGCAGCTGGCGGTTCGGATCGGCGGCGGCGCCTGCGGCGTACTCCTGCAGCGTCAGCTGGCGGTCGCGGCCGATCAGGCGTGTGTCCAGCATGTGCAGCGACACCAGGTTGCCGAACTGGAACGAACGATAGATGCGATCCGGTGCGGCCGGGTCGGTCAGTCGCGTGGGCATCCATTCGTGATAGGCCCGCAAGGCGGCGGCGCGGCGCGCTGCAAAGCTGCCTTCGCCGCCCTCGGTGTGGTTCTCGGCGCCGGTGCGGTAGGTGTCGTTGGCGATTTCGTGGTCGTCCCACACCGCGATCATCGGCAGGGCGGCGTGCAGTGCCTGCAGGTCGGGGTCGGTCTTGTACTGCGCATGCCGCGTGCGGTAGTCCGCCAGCGCGAGGATCTCGCCGGCCGGCTCGGACTGGCGGCTGGCGACTTCCTTGTCGGCCGTGGGGTACTCGCCGCGCGCGTACTCGTAGATGTAATCGCCCAGATGCACGGCAACGTCGATGTCGTTCATCATCGCAGCGGCGGCATAGGCATTGAAGTAGCCGGCCGGATAGTTGCTGCACGAGAACACGGCCATGCGCACCTGGGTGACCGCGCCGGCCGGCAGGGTGCGGGTGCGCCCCACGGGCGAGACCGTGTCACTGCCGAACCTGAAGCGGTAGTGGTAGGTGGTGGCCGGGCTCAGGCCGGTGACGTCCACCTTGGCGGTGTAGTCGCGCTCGGGCCCGGTCGTGATGTCGCCGCTGCGCACGATGCTGGCAAAGGCTGCATCGCTGGCCACCTCGTAGCGCAGCCGCAGGCTGCCCTGCGACGCGGCGTCCGTCGGCGTGGCGCGGGTCCACAGGATCACACGGTCGCCCTGCGGATCGCCGCTGGCCACGCCATGACGAAACTCGATCTGGCGCTCATCACCGCCGCCACCGCAGGCAGGCAGCACCATGGCTGCACCGACGGCGGCGGTGCCCAGCGTCACGTCACGAATGAACTGTCGGCGGTCACGGGCCTTGGGTTGATCTGCGCTCATTGCTGCTCCATGAAAGCGCACGAGCGTACGCAAGCTGCGTGACCCTCCCATGACCCTGCCGTGACAGCGCCGACACCTGCGGCGATGTCGGTGCGCGTGTCGGGCTGCGTGCGGGGCTCAGCCTGGCTTGCGTTCGATCAATTCGATCTTGTAGCCATCAGGATCGGTCACGAAGGCGATGACGGTGCTGCCGCCCTTGACCGGGCCGGCCTCGCGGGTGACGTTGCCGCCGTTGTGGCGGATCTTCTCGCAGGCCGCATAGGCGTCGGGCACTTCGATGGCGATGTGGCCGTAGGCCGTGCCGAGGTCGTAGCGGTCGACGCCGTGGTTGTAGGTCAGCTCGAGCTCGGCGTGGTCGGGGTTGGTGCCATAGCCGACAAAGGCCAGCGAATACTGCTGGTCCGGTCGTTCGGTGGTGCGCAGCAGGGTCATGCCCATCACGCGGGTGTAGAAGTCGATCGAGCGTTGCAGATCGCCAACGCGCAGCATGGTGTGCAGGAGTCTCATCGGGGTGGTGTCTGGGTCGCGGTCGGGGAGGGCAGGTCAAGGACCAGGCACGTCGTGGTGGCGTGCGCGTAGAGTGTGCCATCGGGCCCGACGAGGCGCCCGTGGGCCGTGCCGATACGCCCACCCACATGTATGACTTCACCGATCGCGCGTACCAGCGGCACGCGCTCGCTCACCGCCTTGACGAAGTTCACCTTGAGCTCGAGCGTGGTGTAGGTGCGCCCGACCGGCAAGGTGGTGTGGACGGCGCAGGCCACGGCCGAATCCAGCAGGGTCGAGATCCAGCCGCCATGCACCGTGCCCAGCGGGTTGTAGTGACGGAACTGCGGCCGCCCCTGGAACACGGCACGGCCGTGGGAGGCCTCGACCATCACGAAGTCGAGGGTGTCCGAAATCGGTGCGAAGGGCAGCTCGCCCTGCAGCATCGCATGGAACACCTCCAGCCCGGTTCGACCCATCAGCTGGTCGGGCCGGCTCAGACCGGGCGCCGCCAGGCGGCCGCGGACCTCGGCCTCGCGGGCCTGCCAGTCGTCCAGCGTGTGTTGCAGTGAGGCAGTCGGGGCGGCAGCTTGTGTGGGAACGGCGTTCATGGTGAGGAGGGGGGGGCAGTTGATCCAGGGTGACGATGGCCTCGAATATAGTTGCATATACAAAACTTGCAACTACAATTGAGCGCATGCCAGATGCTCCCGCCTCCGTCACCCCGCCGATCGCCGCCGACGCGGCGCAGCCTCGCGGCTGCACCAACCTCAAGCTGCGTCAGCTCAGTCGTCGGGTCACGCGCCACTACGACCAGTTTGTCGGGCGCACCGGGCTGAAGAACACCCAGTACTCGCTGCTGTCGCACGTGCTCGCACTGGGGCCTGTCCGCCCGTCGGACCTGGCCGCCCGCATGCAGCTCGACGCCTCCACGCTCACGCGCAACCTGCATCCCCTGGTCGCCCAGGGCTGGGTGCTGCTGGGCCCCGGCGAAAACGGCCGCAGTCGCACGGTGTCGATCACCGACGCCGGCCGGGCCAAGCGAGCCGAGGCGCAGCAGGCCTGGAAGCAGGCGCAGCTCGCGCTGAACGAGGCGCTGGGGCCTGCCCGGGTGGTGCAGTTGCACGCCTTGCTGGACGAGTGCCTGGCCTTGCTGGACGCCGGGGCCGACGCTGAACACACCGCAGGTGAAGAGGGAGATCACGATGCATAGTCGAACCGCACCGGTGGCCGTGGGCCTGGTGCTGCTGGCCGCGGCCGGCACGTTTGCACTCACCATGGGCGCACGGCAGTCGATGGGGCTGTTCCTCGGGGTGATGAACACATCGACCGGGCTGGGCCTGGCCAGCATCAGCCTGGCTTTTGCCTTCGGACAGCTGTGGTGGGGGTTGACGCAGCCGCTGGCCGGTATCGTTGCCGACCGCTACGGCCCTGGGCGGGTGCTGGTGGTCGGCGTCGTGCTGGTGGCCGTGGGCACGGCGCTCACACCCTTCATGACCAGCACGGCCGGGCTGATCCTGGCCATCGGTGTGCTGGCCGCCGGCGGGGCGGGCCTGGCCGGGCCTTCGGTGCTGATGGCCGCCACGACCCGGCTCGTGCCGCCCGAGCGTCGCGGCATGGCCACCGGCATCGTGAATGCCGGCGGTTCGTTCGGCCAGTTCGTGTTCGCCCCGATCGCCCAAGGCATCACCGCGGCCGCGGGCTGGGTGGTGGCGCTGCAGAGTCTGGCGGCGCTCACGCTGCTCGCCTTGCCGGCAGCCTGGGTGCTGCGTGGGCGTGCGCCCACCCCCGCCACAGCCGTGACTGCCGCGGCCGGCACGGCGGCGCCTGCCCCGGCGCGTGAAACCACCCGCGAAGCCCTTGCACGGGCCTGGCGCGAGCCGGGCTACCGGCTGCTGTGCATCGGCTTTTTCGTCTGCGGATTCCATGTGGCCTTCATCGCCACGCATCTGCCCGGTGTGGTGGCCTCCTGCCAGTTGCCGCCAGAGGTCGGCGCCTGGTCGCTGGCAGTGATCGGCCTGTTCAACATCGTGGGCAGCTTTGCGATGGGCTGGGCGGTAGGCCGCTGGCGGATGAAGTCGCTGCTCTCGCTGGTCTACGCCACGCGAGCGGTGGCCGTGCTGGTGTTCGTGCTCGCGCCCAAGACCGAGGCTGTCATGCTCGTGTTTGCCGCCGTGATCGGGCTCACCTACCTGTCCACGGTGCCGCCCACCGCCGGCCTGGTCGCCAAGTTCTTCGGCCCGACCCACATGGCCACGCTGTTCGGCGTGGTGATGCTGGCGCACCAGATCGGTGGTTTCCTCGGCGCCTGGCTGGGCGGCAAGGCTTTCGACTGGACCGGCAGCTACGACTGGATGTGGTACGTCGACATCGTGCTGGCCGTGGGCGCCGCCCTGGTGCACCTGCCGATCCGTGAGGCCCATCCGGCCCCGGCAGCGCAGCCGGCCTGATCCGGCGCGGGCAGGGGCCCGCGCCAATGCCAACAATGCCCGCAATTGCGGGCGGAGCTTTCTCCCCCGTTTGGGGGAGATCGGGCCAATTCGTGCCAAGCTGTGTCGTAATCGACGCAGCATCCATGACTGGACACGGGGAAGGGCCCACGGTGGAGACCGCCGAATCAGCTGCCGCACGGACCGCGATGGGCGCACTGCCGTTCGCGGCACTGGAATTTCGCCTCCACGAGCCCGAAACGCTGGAAGTGGTCGATGCCAACGCGCGAGCGGTGGACTGGCTCGGGCGGTCGCGCGACGAACTGCTCGGCGGTGGCTTCGAGGCGGTCCTGCCGATGCTCGGCGGCATCGGTCTCGTGCAACGCATCCGGCTGACGGCACGCACGGGCCAGCCCATGCCCTTCGACGAGGTGCAGCACCTCGACCCGGGCATCGAGCAGGTCTTCCAGGTCTGGGCCATGAGCCTGCGTGCCGGCCATGTCGTGGTGGCCTGGCGGGAGCGGCCCGGCATGGCACTGGCGCCGCGCCGGGACGACGACGCCGATCACCAGCGCCGGGTTCGCCTGCTGTTCGACCTGGTGCCCGAGCCGGTGGCCGTGATCGACCGCTCCAGCACCCGCTTTGTCGACGTCAACCAGGCCTGGTGCGAACGCTTCGGCTACACCCGCGAGGAGGCGCTGGGCAAGACCTCGCTCGAACTCGATCTGTGGGTCGACCCCGATCAGCGGCGACGGGTGGGCGAGCTGACCGTGCAGGACCTGCGTGTGCAGTCGATGCCGGTGAGCTTTCGTCGGCGCGGCGGCGAGATCATCCAGGCCGAGCTGTCGCTGACCGTGGTGCGCGCCCGCGAAGGTTCGCTGGTCGTCTGGCTGGCGCACGACCGCACCGCACAGTACCGCGCCGAGGAGGCCTTGCGCCTGTCCCAGGCCAAGCTGGCGGCCGCCTTCTGGGCCACGCCGGACGCGATCTCGCTGGCCCGCCTGGACGACGGCCGCATGGTGGACGTGAACGAGGCCTGGGTGAGCCTGACCGGCTACACCCGCGAGCATGTGCTGGCGACCACCGCACCCGAGCTGCGCCTGTGGCCGGCCGAACGCACGGTGGACCTGCTCAAGGCGCTGCGGCACAGCGTGCAGGTGCGTGACTTCGAGGTGCGGCTGCGCACGCGGGCCGGTGAGTTCAGGGACTGCCTGTTCAATGCCACGGTGCTGCATCTTCAGGGCGAGCCGCATGTGCTGGGTGTGCTGCGCGACGTCACCGAACGCAAGCGGGCCGACCGTGACCTGGCCGAACTCACCCACCATCTGCAGGAACTCAATCGCACCCTCGAGGAGCGGGTGCAGGAACGCACCCAGGCGCTCGCTCAGGCTTCGCAGGAGTTGATGCAGTCGGAAAAGCTCGCGGCGCTGGGCCGGCTCGTGGCCGGCATCGCGCATGAACTCAACACACCGATCGGCAACAGCCTGCTGGCCGCCTCGACACTGGGGGACCAGACCCGCGGGCTGGCGCAAAGCCTTTCGCAGGGGCTCAAGCGTTCGGTGCTGGAAACCTATGTGCGTGACGCGACCGCCAACTCGGCGCTGCTGACGCGCAACCTGCAGCGCGCTGCCGACCTGATCGCGAGCTTCAAGCAGGTGGCGGTCGATCGCACCTCGATGCATCGCCGACGATTTGCGGTCCACGAACTCGTGGCTGAGAACCTGATGATGCTCAGGCCGGCATTCAAGGGGCGCAGCGTGGAGGTGATCGAATCGGTGCCGCCCGGGCTGCAACTGGACAGCTACCCCGGCCCGTTGGGCCAGGTGCTGACCAATCTGGTCGACAACGCGCTGAAGCATGGCCATGGCCCCGATGGCCGGGGCGTGATCCGCATTGCGGCCGGTGAAGACGACCTCGATCAGGTCTGGCTGAGCGTGGCCGACGACGGAGCCGGCATCGCCGCGGACCACCTGAATGCCGTCTTCGAGCCCTTCTTCACCACGGCGCTGGGGCGCGGCGGCAGCGGCCTGGGCCTGCACATGGTGCACTCGCTGGTGAGCAGCGTGCTGGGCGGGCGCATCGACGTCGAATCCACACCGGGCGAGGGGGCCTGCTTCACACTGCGCCTTCCGAAGGTGGCACCGTGGCAGGACAGCCGGCCCGGACAGGGAGCGCTGCGATGACCGCCGAGATGCTCGCCCGGCCCCGCCTGTCCCGGGTGCTGGTCACCCGCATCGTCGGGATCATCCTGCTGTGTTTTGCGGTCTTCGTGCTGGTGGGCTACTGGAGTCTGGCGCTGCCCATCCGGCGCGAACTGGCCGCCGCACAGGTCAGCCTGAAGGCCGAGCAGGTGCGCACCGCCATGGTCGAACTGGCGGCCAGCACCGAGCGGCTGCTCGTCACCGGCGGCGAGTGGGGTCGCAGCGGCCTGTACGGCCTGGAGGACGCCGAAGCCTTCAACCGCATCTTCATTCCCCACCTCAAGGCCCGGCCGCAGGTGTCGTCCGTGCTGTTCGCCGACGATGCCGGGCGCGAGATCCTGCTGCTGCGCATGCCCGACGGACAGTGGCACAACCGGCTGACCGACGTCGAACGCGACGGGCAGCGTCAGCGCTGGCTCGAGTGGAGTGCAGCGGGCGAGTTGCTGAAGTTCGACACCCGAGAGCGCGACTACGACCCCCGCAAGCGGCCCTGGCACATCGGTGCCATGGGGCTGGCCGAAGAACTGAGCGTGCACTGGACCGAACCCTATGTGTTCGCCACCACACGCGACCTGGGCATCACGGCGTCGACACGCTGGTCGCCCGGCATGAACCAGCGGCGCTACGTGCTGGCGTTCGACGTGATGCTGGCCGACCTGTCGGCGGTGACGCGGGACATTCGCATCGGCGAATCCGGTGCGGCGGCCGTCACCACCCTGGACGGACGACTGGTCGCGCTGCCTCGTGACGTGAAGGGCGATGCTGCGCAGGCGAAGACCCGATTGATGAAGTCGGTGGACGAAGCCGGCCTGGTCTCGCTGGCAGCGGCCTTCGCACACTGGCGTGCCGCCGGCGAGCCTGTGACAGCGAGTCACGCTGTCGACGTGGAAGGGCATGAATGGATCGCCTCGTTCACCCGGCTGGGCCTCGGGCATCGCCCGTTCCTGGTCATTGCCGAGGCGCCGCTGGCCGACTTCGTGCTCGTCTCGGCGGCCACGCTGACGACCGGCGTGCTGGTGCTGCTGGGTGTCGTGCTGTTCGGTGCCGGGGTCGGGACGATCGTGGCACGCCGCATCAGCGGCAGCCTGGCGCACCTGGCCGGCGAAAGCGAGCGCATTGCCCGGCTCGAACTCGACGCGCCCGTGCGGGCGCCGGCACCGGCGCGCGAGTTTGCCCAGCTCGTCGCGGCACAGGAGCACATGCGCGCGATGCTGCTGGAGTCCACCCGCGGGCTCGAGGAGAAGGTCGCCCTGCGCACGCAGGAGATCGCCCGGCGCGAGGACGAACTCAAGGACCTGCTGGGCTCCAGCCCGGTCGCGGTGTTGATCAGCGACGATGAAGGGCACGCCACGTTTGCGAACCCACGCTTTCATGAACTCTTCGAGGTCGACCCTGCACAACTGGCGACCGTGGATGCCCCGGCGCTGTATGCCGCCCGCACCGAGTACGATGACATCGTTCGGCAGTTGTGTGAAGGCCATGCGGTGGCGCAGCGCGAGGTCCGCATGCGCAAGGGCGGGGGGGGCGAACTCTGGGCCCTGATGTCGGCCACGGTCATCACGCGCCATGGCAGGCAGCTCCACTGCTCCTGGTTCTATGACAACTCGCAGCGCCACGAGGCGCAGATGCAGCTGATGCAGGCCAAGGAGCTTGCCGAGGACGCCGCGCGCGTCAAGGCGGACTTCCTGGCCAACATGAGCCACGAGATCCGCACGCCGATGAACGCGATCATCGGCATGTCGCACCTGGCGCTGAAGACCGAGCTTTCACCGCGTCAGCGCGACTACCTGCGCAAGATCCAGAACTCCAGCCAGCACCTGCTGGGCATCATCAACGACATCCTGGACTTCTCGAAGATCGAGGCCGGCAAGCTGAGCGTCGAGCGGGTGGAGTTCGAGCTCGAGAAGGTGCTCGACAACGTCGCCGACCTCATCGGCGAGAAGGCCGCCGCCAAGGGCCTGGAGCTGGTGTTCGACATCCAGCCCGGGGTGCCGGCGGACCTGGTGGGCGACCCGTTGCGCATCGGGCAGGTGCTGATCAACTATGCGAACAACGCGGTGAAGTTCACCGAGCAGGGCGAGATCGACATCGTCGTGAGCAAGCAGGCGGAGACAGCCGTCGACGTGCTGCTGTACTTTGCCGTGCGTGACACCGGCATCGGGCTCACGGCCGAGCAGCAGGCGCGGCTGTTCCAGAGCTTTCAGCAGGCTGACACCTCCACCACGCGCCGGTACGGCGGGAGTGGCCTGGGCCTGGCGATCTCGCGCAACCTGGCCGAACTGATGGGCGGGTCCGTGGGCGTGACCAGCGAGCCTGGCCGAGGCTCGACCTTCTGGTTCACGGCGCGGGTGGGCAAGGCTGCTGCGCGGCATCTGCCGCGCGTGCTCAGCCGTGACATGCAGCAACGGCGGGTGCTGGTGGTCGATGACAACGAAAACGCCCGCCACGTGCTGCACCAGTTGCTCGATGCCATGAAGCTGCGGGTCGATGAGGTCGACAGCGGTGTGGCCGCTCTGGCGGCCGTGCAGCAGGCCGAGGCGTCCGGGGTGCCTTTCGATCTGGTGATGCTGGACTGGCAGATGCCCGGCATCGACGGCCTGGAGACGGCGCGGCAGCTCAAGCGCCTGCCGCTGGCGCACACGCCGCGCATGGTGATGGTGACGGCGCACGGTCGCGAGGAGGTGATGCGTGGTGTCGACCAGGTCGGGCTCGACGGTGTGCTCATCAAGCCGGTGAACGCCTCGGTGCTGTTCGACGAGATCGCGCGCGTGTTGGGCGAGCCCGACGCGCGCGGGACCGTGAGCTACCGCGAGGTCGGCGAGCGGCTGCCGGCATCGCCCGATGACGCACCGGCCGAGATGGCCAGCCGCCGCGGCGCACGGGTGCTGCTGGTCGAAGACAACGAACTGAACCAGGAGGTCGCCAGTGAACTGCTGGGCGATGCCGGCCTGCGGGTGGACATTGCCGCCGACGGCGCCCAGGCGCTGCGTTGCCTGGCACGCCAACGCTACGACCTGGTGCTCATGGACATGCAGATGCCGGTGATGGACGGTGTGACCGCCACGCGCGAGATCCGCCGGCAGCCTCACCTGGCGGACCTGCCCGTCATCGCGATGACGGCCAATGCGATGCAGGCAGACCGGGAGCTGTGTGCCCAGGCGGGCATGAACGACCATGTGGTCAAGCCGATCGAGCCGCGCGAGCTGTGGAAGACGCTGCTGCGCTGGCTGCCTGCGCGTGCAGACGCCGAAGCGGATGCGGACACGGACACGGACACGGACACGCAGGCGCGCGATCCATCGGTCCTCGCGCTGGACGAGGCCGGACGTGACACCGCGCCGGCCGGCCGCCGCAGCGACACGTCGACCGCCGCCTGGCAGCCTCCGACCGATGTGCCCGGGCTGGACACCGAGGCCGGCCTGCGCCGTGTGCTGGGCAAGACTTCGCTGTACCTGTCCATGCTGCGGAAGTTCGTGGTGCAGCAGGCCGGCCTGCCGGGGCAGGTGCGCGAGCTGCTGAGCCAGGGCGAGCGCGAGGCCGCGCAGCGTGCGGCGCACACCTTCAAAGGGCTGGCCGGCAACATCGGGGCGATGGCGCTGGCCGAACTGGCCGCGCGCGTGGAGTCGGCCATCCGGCACGACGCCTCACCCGACGAGATCGAGCGCGCGCTGACCGAACTCGCACCGCCACTGGCCGAGCTGGTCGCCGCCGTGAGCGCGCGTCTGCCGGCCGAGCCGGGTGGTGCAGCAGGCGACGCGGCGGATCCGGCAGAGATCGAACGCATCTGCCAGCGTCTGAGCGAACTGCTGGCACAGTCCGACGCCCAGGCGGCCGACGTGCTGGAGTCGAACCAGGCTGCACTGCGGGCCTGGCTGGGCCCACGGCATGCGGCGCTGGTGCAGCACATCGGCAACTTCGAGTTCGACGAAGCCCTCGAACTGCTCAATCAGGCGCGCGGGCGCGTCAATGCGGGAGCCACGACATGACACAAACCTTCATGGACAAGCCCACGGTGCTGGTCGTCGACGACACGCCGGAGAACCTCAGCCTGATGAGCTCGCTGCTCAAGGACAGCTACCGCGTCAAGGTGGCCACCAACGGCGAACGTGCATTGAAGATCGCCTGGGGCGAGGAGCCGCCTGATCTGATCCTGCTGGACATCATGATGCCGGTGATGGACGGCTACGAGGTGCTGTCGCGGCTGAAGGCCGACCTGCGCACGCAGACCGTGCCGGTCATCTTCCTGACCGCGCTGTCGGAAATGGAAGACGAGGAGCGCGGCCTCAATCTCGGTGCGGTCGACTACATCACCAAACCGGTGAGCCCGCCCATCGTGCTGGCGCGGGTGGCCACGCACCTGCACCTGAAAACGGTGGCCGACTTCCTGCGCGACAAGAACGCCTACCTCGAAGCCGAAGTGAGCCGTCGCACCCGCGAACTGCAGGCCATCCAGGACGTCACCATCTTCACGCTGGCCTCGCTGGCCGAGACGCGTGACAACGAGACGGGCAACCACATCCGTCGCACCCAGTACTACGTGCGTTCCTTGTGCCTGGCCCTGCGCGAGCACCCGCGGTTCCGGGATTTCCTCACCGAGTCGACGATCGAGTCGCTGTTCAAGTCGGCCCCGCTGCATGACATCGGCAAGGTGGGCGTGCCCGATCGCATCCTGCTCAAGCCGGGCAAGCTCACGCCGGACGAGTTCGAGATCATGAAGACCCACACCACGCTGGGGCGCGACGCGATCCAGCGTGCCGAGGACCAGCTTGGCCTGGAAGTGGACTTCCTGCGCTTTGCCAAGGAAATCGCCTGGAGCCACCAGGAGAAGTGGGACGGCTCGGGGTATCCGCAGGGTCTGCAGGGTGAGGCCATTCCCGTGTCGGCCCGCCTGATGGCGATCGCCGACGTCTATGACGCGCTGATCAGCCGGCGCGTCTACAAGCCCGCGATGCCGCATGAGCAGGCCGTGCAGATCATCCGCGACGGTGCCGGCCGCCATTTCGATCCCGACATGGTGGAGGCCTTCGTGCAACAGGCCGACGACTTCAAGGCCATTTCCGAACGGTATGCCGACGAGGACGCCGACATGGCCCATGTGCTGCAGCGCCTGACGATGGAGGTGCCGGTCGAGCGGATCGAGGTGTCCGGCAAGGCGTGAGCGGCATGGATCTTGCATGACAATCCGGCGTTGTCACGTCGCCGATCCCGCACCTGATCCCTCACCATGCTGACCCTGTTCACTGCAGCCATCGTCCTTGGATTCATCTTCAACGCTGCGCCAGGCGCGGTGTTTGCCGAGACCGTGCGTCAAGGCGTGCGTGGCGGCTTCCGGCCGGCCTTTGCGGTGCAGGTCGGCTCCCTGGTGGGCGATGCCTTGTGGGCCGTGCTGGGCCTGGCGGGCGTGGGCCTGCTGCTGCAGAGTCCGGCGCTGCGCTGGCCGGTGGGCGTGGCCGGTGTGGTCTACCTGCTCTGGCTGGCCTGGGATGCGTGGCGTGCTGCGCATCACGAGTTTGCGGTCGACCTGCCGCCCGGGGCGACCTGCCAGCGCCGCGCACTGCGCTCGGGCATGCTGCTGTCGGTCACCAACCCGCAGAACGTGGCCTACTGGGCGGCCCTGGGCAGCGCGATGGGTGCGGTGGGGGTGAGCGAGCCCTCCGTCACGCAGTACGCCGTGTTTTTCGGCGGGTTCATGGTGTCCTCGGTGCTGTGGTGCTTCATCTGCGCAGCACTGGTCGACCGGGTGTTCCGCAACCTCGGCCAGCACTGGGCGCGGCTGACCTATCGGGCCTGCGCGATTGCCTTCCTGGCGCTGGCGCTGGCCTCCTTGCGCGACCTGATCGCCACGCAGGATGCGCGAGTCAATCCCGCTTCACCGGCGGCGCTGCACGGTCGGCCCTGAGGGCAAAGGCCAGCGTGGTCATCAGCGGCACCGGCAACTTGTCGCGCATGCGGTAACCCCGTGCGCTGACCTGCTCGGGTGGCAGCTTGAGCTGTGTCATCGTCGGGTAGGCAAGCTTCTCGATGTGCACGGCCGACAGCACGTAGCCGCGTTCACCCAGAGTCGTGTCGTAGCGGGCAAACAGTCCGGTGTCTTTCAGCAGGCGAGCCACCAGAGGGTACTCGGACGTGTCCCAGGGTGTCTTGCGCCGCGGGCGTGCGGCCCAGTCCGGCGATGCCTTCAGGCTTGCCGCCCAGGTGAGCAGCAGATCGCGATGAGCCCACAGGTCGATGCTCAGGCTGAGGCGCTCGTGGGCCACGGTGCGGGTGTCGATCAGGGTGTGCAGCCAGGCGCTGGCCGTGGGCCGCAGGGCGTCGGACAGCGGGTCGCAGGCTTCACCTTCCGTCGAGATGCGGAAGTGCTGGTCGCGGCTGGCACGCACGACCAGCCGGCAGCCGCCAAGTTGTCCTTCGATCCAGCGGCCGTCGTATTCGTCGGCGCGGATGACCGGTTCGGCGGCTGATTGCGCTGCGGCCGATCCTGCTTCGGTCGCCTGTGTTGCGGTCGCCTGTGTTGTGGTCGTTTGCGCTGCGGCCGGCCCGGGCCCTGCCAGCAGACCGGCAGCCAGCACCGGGGCCAGAAGTGCGGGGAAGCGTGTGCGCCGGTCCATCGAGACTTGCTCAGGGCCGCTGGGTCGGCCCGGCCATCCAGGCGATCAGCGACGAGCGCATCGCCTCCTCGACGGTCATCGCGATGGGCTGGGTCCAGGCGCGGGGCACGAACACGGTGTAGCCGCCGATCATGTAGCCCATGGGCAGGTAGACGGCCACCCGGTCATCCTTGTTCACGCCCTCGGGCAGGTCGGCCAGGCTGTCTCGCGTGACCAGGCCGATGATCTCCAGGTCCTGCCCGGGCATGCGCAGCACCACCACCTGCTGCGGTGCCTGCTTGTGCTGCGGCGAGAAGTAGTCGGCAAAACTCTTGATCGAGCTGTAGATGCTCTTGATGACCGGCAGGTTGGTGAAGGGCAGCTCGATCAGGCTGAGGGTGCGGCCCAGCGCCGGCTGCGAGATCAGGAAGCCCAGCGCCACGATGGCCGCCACGCCGAGCAGCAGGCCCAGGCCCGGAATGTAGAAATCGCCCACCAGCGGGCGAAAGGCATGCATGGCGATGTTCTCGGTCCATGCCAGGAAGATGAACAGCAGATAGACCGTGAGGCCGATGGGCAACACGGCCAGCAGGCCACGCAGGAAGTATCGGGACAGGCGTTTCATGGGCGTGGGGGGCAGTCGGGATGCCGGCGAGGATGGACCCCGCGCAGCATATCAGCGCCTCGTGGCCAGGGGCCGCCACCGCGGCAGGCCCCCGGGCCGCGCCCACGCCCGTGGCCTCACTTGGCGGCGCGTGCCTTCGCCACGGCGGCCTGGACTTCGTTCCAGAGGTCCTGGCCCACGTTGGCGGCGATGCTGGCATTGACCGCCGTGAGCTTCTCGCGCATGCGGTTGGCTTCGGCCGGCGACAGCTCGTTGACCTGCATGCCCTTGGCCTTGAGGTCGGCCAGCGCGCGGGCGGCCTCTTCGCGGGTGTCCTTGCGTTCGAAGTCGCGGCTCTTTTTCGCGGCGTCGTTCAGCACCTTCTTCTCGGCAGCGCTCAGGCCGTCCCACCATTTCTTGCTGGCCAGCACGATCCACGGGCTGTAGACGTGGTTGGTCACGGTGAGGTACTTCTGCACCTCGTAGAACTTGCTGGACAGGATGGTGTTGTACGGATTCTCCTGACCGTCGACCGCCTTGGTTTCCAGCGCGGTGAACAGCTCCGAGAAGGGCAGCGGCACCGCGTTTGCGCCCAGGCTCTTGAAGCTGTCGAGGAAGACGTTGTTCTGCATCACGCGCAGCTTGATGCCGTCCATGTCCTCCAGGCGGGCGACCGGGCGCTTGTTGTTGGTGAGATTGCGGAAACCGTTCTCCCAGTACACCAGGCCCACCAGTCCCTTTTCATCGAGCTTGGCCTTGACCTTTTCACCCACCGGGCCGTCGAGCACGATGTCGGCTTCCTGGGCGTTGTTGAACAGGAAGGGCGTGTCCCACAGCGCCATCTCCTTCGTGATGCCCACCAGCGTGGCGGTCGAGCCCACCATCATCTCCTGGGCGCCGCCGATCAGGGCCTGCTGCATCTGCACGTCCGAACCCAGCGCGGCCGCGCCGATCGCACGCACCTTCATCTTGCCGCCCGAGGCCTTCTCGACCTCCTCGGCAAACAGCTTCACCGCACGCCCCTGGTTGGACTGTTCGACCAGGCCGTAGCCGAAGCGGATCATGCGCGGCTTGATGTCCTGGGCCAGGGCCGTGCCGGAGGCAGCGAGCGCCACACTGAGGGCGGCGACGAGGTGCTTGAGTTTCATGGTTGCGATCTCCTTTGTTTGCGGGAAGGGTGGTGGTCTCAGTGGATCCACTTCAGGGGGGTGAGGATGAGCTGCGGGAACAGCACGAACAGCGCCAGCAGGACGAGGTACATGCTCAGGAAGGGCTGGGTGCCGCGGATCACGGTTTCCATGCGCAGCCGGCCGACACCTGCCACCACGTTCTGCACCGTACCCACCGGCGGCGTGATCAGGCCCAGACAACCCACGAAGATGAACATGAAGCCGAAGTACACCGGGTCGATGCCGGCCTTCATGGCCAGCGGCGCACACACCGGGCCGAAGATCAGGATCGTGGGGGTGAGGTCCATGGCCGTGCCGACGAACAGCAGGAACACCATCATCAGCGCCATGAACAGCACCGGCTGGCCCATGACCGGCGCAAAGGTCTCGGCGAGCTGGTTGGGCAGGTCGGCCAGCGTGATCATGTAGGCCGTGACGGTGGCCGCGCCACACAGGAACATCACCACGGCGGTGGTCTTGCTGGCGGCCACGAGCACGTGATAGACGTCGCGCCAGCCCAGCTCGCGATAGATCACCATCGAGACGAACAGCGCATAGACCGCGGCCACGACCGCCGCCTCCGTGGGCGTGAACACGCCCCCCTTGAGGCCGCCCAGGATGATCACCGGCATCATCAGCGCCCAGATGCTGCGCCCGAACGCCCGGGCGCGATCGCGCCAGCCCACCCGTTCCATCGCGGCCAGGCCATGGCTGCGGGCGATCCACCACCAGGCGCACAGCAGGAACAGCCCCATCATCAGGCCCGGGAACACGCCGGCCAGGAACAGCTTGCTGATCGAGGTGTTGGTGGTCACGCCGTAGATCACGAAGGGCATGGACGGCGGGATGATCGGCGCGATGATTCCGCCCGAGGCGAGCAGCCCGGCGCTGTAGCCGTCGGGGTACTGCTGCTGGCGCATCATCGGCAGCAGGATGGTGGCCAGTGCGGCCGTGTCGGCAATCGCGGAGCCGCTCATCGAGGCCAGCAGGATGGCCGCGCCCACGGCCACGAAACCCAGGCCTCCGCGGATGTGCCCGACGAAGGCACGCGCCAGGTCGATGATGCGGCGGCTCAGCCCGCCGTGATTCATCAGCTCGCCGGCCAGGATGAAAAACGGCACGGCCAGCAGCGGGAAGCTGTCGAAGCCGGCCTGCAGGTTCTGCGCCAGCAACTGGGCATCGAAAAAGTCGAGGTGCCACATCAGCACCACGCCGGTCAGCACCAGCGCATGGGCGATGGGCATGCCGATGACCATGCCGGCCAGCAGCACGAAAAGGAAGATGGCGGTGACGGTCATCGTTCACTCCACGCCGGCATCGACGTCGCGGTGTTCGACCTCGCGGCCACGCACCAACTCCACCACCAGGATCGCCAGCATGCCCAGCGCCATCACCAGCGTGGCGGCCGCGGCCAGGGCCAGCGGATAGCCGATCACGGTGCTGAAGCTCTGCAGGCCGGCGATCACCTGCGCCCAGGAGCCCTTGAGCACCAGCAGCAGGCAGCCTGCAACCAGCAGGTGGCTCAGCCAGAGGCAGACCTTGCGCGGCGTGCCCTGCAGCCGGGAGGTGACCATGTCGAACCCCAGGTGCTTGCCTTCGGCCGACGCAACGATCGCGCCGATGCACACCAGCCACACGAAAAGGAGCCGGGAGAGTTCTTCGTAAAAGACGATGCCGGTGTCGAACACATAGCGCAGCACCACGTTCACGAACACGGCCAGCACCATGCCGGCCAGGCCCAGGGCCATGGTGAACTCGGCACCGCGGCGCACGCGTGCCGTCCAGGTCGGGGGTCGGGAAGAAGGAGATCGATCGGTCATGTGCGCTCCGTCGTCGGCGGGTGAGCATCAAGGGGGCGGAGCAGCCATTGCGTGACCTGGCTCGTCAGGGTGTCAAGCGACTGGGTGGCGTCCAGGCGCAGCACGCCGGGCTCCGCGCTCGGGTCTTCGAGCGTCGCGAACTGGCTGGCCACCAGACTCGGCGGAAACAGATGCCCGGCACGCGCCGCCACCCGGGCCAGGGCAGTGTCCTGGTCCAGTTGCAGGAAGGCGAACCTCAGGTCGGGTACGGCCGCACGCAGACGGTCGCGGTAGCGCTGTCTCAGTGCCGAACAGGTCAGGACCACACCCCTGCCCGAGGTCTGCAGCAGGGCGCCCAGCGTGGCCAGCCAGCCGTCGCGATCGCTGTCGGTGAGCGCAATGCCGGCGCGCATCTTCGCAACGCTCTCGGGGGAGTGATAGTCGTCGCCTTCGAGCAGCTGCCAGCCCAGGGCATCGGCGCAGGCCTGGCCGAGGCTCGACTTGCCACAACCGGCCACACCCATCACGACCAGGGCAGGCCCGAAGGCGGGTTGTCGGGTTTGGATAGCGCTATCCGTCATCTGGAAAATGAAGCCGCATGCAGCGGCCGAAATGATGTGCAGGAGCCGGACCTCAAGCAGCGCCGACGGACCCTGAGCGGTCAAGGCCAGGACGGAGGAGTTGCTTGTTGTTCGGTTTGGATAGCGCTATCCTAGTTCACAATCACAGGCTTTACCCTAGGGATAACCCTTGAGCATCACTTCGCGTCGACGCCGATCCAGTGGCCGCGTGACCCTTGCCGACGTGGCCCGTGAGGCCGACGTCAGCCCGATCACGGCGTCGCGCGCACTGCGCGGCGAGCGCAGCGTGGCGCCTGATCTGGTCGAGCGCGTGCTGGCCGCCGTACAGCGCCTGGGTTACGTGCCTGACCCGGCGGCGCGCGCCCTGGCGTCGCAGCGCAGCACCCAGGTGCCGGTGCTCGTGCCGCTGTTGTCGAATGCGCTGTTTGTCGACCTGCTCGAGGCGGTGCATCGCACCTTGTTCCCGGCTGGTTTCCAGCCTTTGATCGGCGTCACCCACTACGACCCGGCCGAAGAGGAAATGTTGTTGCGCAGCTACCTCGCGCACCGGCCGGCCGGGCTGATGGTCACCGGCTTCGACCGGACCGAGGCTGCGCGCCAGATGATCACGGCCAGTGGGGTGCCATGTGTCCACCTGATGGAAACCACCGATGCGCCGGGCGTGTACTGCGTCGGCTTCTCGCAGGTGGATGCCGGTGCGGCGATCACGGCCCACCTGCTCGAGCGCGGCCGTCGGCGCATCGCCTTCGTTGCGGCCCAGCTCGACCCGCGCACCATGCAGCGCGCCGAGGGTTATCGCCGCCAGATGCGTGCCGCCGATTGCTACGACCCACGCCTGGAACTGCTCAGCCCGCAGCATTCGTCGATTGCACTGGGCGCCCAGTTGCTGGAGGAACTGCTGCGACTGCGCCCCGATGTCGATGCCGTGTTCTTCTGCAACGACGATCTGGCCCAGGGCGGCCTGCTGGCGGCGCACCGCCTGGGCATCGAGGTGCCAGGCCGGCTGTCCGTGGCCGGCTTCAATGACCTGGCCGGCAGCGACCAGATGCTGCCGCCGCTGACCACCGTGCACACGCCCCGTACCGAAGTGGGGGCCGAAGGCGCACGCATGCTGCTGAGCCTGATGCGCGGCAAGACACCGCCCAGCCACTGTGTGCGCCTGGGCTATGAGATCGTGGTGCGCGCGTCCACCTGAGGGGGCGGGGACGGTTCGGTGTGAGTGCGTGCGCCATCGGGGCCGATCAGCGTGGCCCGACGGCGCGAACCCTGTGCAGGGTTCATCACCAGCACATGCTGTGGCGAGGGCTGTTGCAGCCAGGCGGTGGCCTTGATCAGGCCTTCGCACGCGTAGTGATTGCACAGGTCGGCGCGCATCTCGCGGGGCAGCGTGCAACCGGCTTCGCCGTGAAAGGCGCAGGAGTCCTCGACATGGCGTTGCGGCAGGTGGGCCAGGTACAGGCCCGGCAATTCACCGGCTGCGAGGTCGGGGCGGGCGGCCAGGAGCCGGCGCATGGTGTTCTTGTCCAGGAAGGCATGGTGCTCGCGGGCCAGCCGGCAGCAATGCCCACCACAGGCGCCGCAGACCTGTGCGGGCGATGGCAGGGCCGATGTGGCGTTCGGGCCATCCGCCTCGGCGGGCCGGGGCCGGGGCTGGGGCGCGGGCACCCGCTGCGCCGGGGGCTGGGCCGCACCACCCGTCAGGTTGCGTGTCAGCCCGGCCAGATGCTCGCGTAGCGCATCGACCTGCTCGGCGGGCACCGGGCCCAGGTGAGTGTCTCCGCCAGGCACGTGAACAACATGCGCGGTGCGGCACGCCGGCTCATGCAGGGCTTCAGCCATGCGGGCTTGAAAGGCCTGTGCAGCGTCGCCCTGCTGCCGGGCCCGGCAACGCCAGTGGTCGCACAGCGTGCCGCTGTGCCGCTGCAGCGCCGTCAGCGGCTTGCCACAGGCAGCGCAGTTCGTGGCGGGGCCGGGGCGGGCGGGCAGCATGGGCGGCCTTGCGTGGCGGTGCAGCGAGGGGCGCTCAGGCGCCCTTGACCATCGCCAGGATCTGGTTGGCGTCGATCTGGCGCGACTGCTGCTCGATCTGTGGCAGGTACTGCGACTGCAGTTGCTTGGCCGGGCCCAGCAGCGACTGGAAGGTGTCGTGCAGCACCGCGGTGCTCATCTGGCGACCGCCCGCGTAGTAGCGCCTGGCCAGCTGACCCAGGGCGTAGGTGGTGGCGAACGAAAACGCCACGCCGGTGGCCGCACTGCCCAGGCCACGGCCCAGGCTGCCGCCGACCTTGCCGAACAGGCCGCCCAGCAGCTTGCGGCCGAACTGCTCGATGTACTGCGAGGTGAGGCCCACACCGGCCGCGGCGATGAACTCCTTGATGTGCCCGCGGTCGAGCTCATGGCCGTAGGCCTTGCCGATGCGGTAGACGAGTTTCATCTGCAGCGGGATGATCGCCATCGAGGCCCACGACTGCGGCAGCAGCTCGAGCGCGCCATTGAGAATCGAAAAGCGCAGGATCGTGGCGTCGAGGGCGGTGTTGTCGACCGCGGCCGAGGCGGCGGCCGGGGCTGCTGCCGGCACACCCGCGGCGGCCGCCATGCCCGCCGACGCAGCGGTGGGGGTGGCGGTGAGCGGCACTTCGGCCAGCGCATCGGCCTCGCGCTCGACCGCGGCGGTTTCGGCTGAACCAAGCTGCAGCAGGCCCTTCAGTTCGGCCAGGAAGCGGCGCTCGGCATCGCTCTGGCTGCCGTCGGCGTCACACACGCACACGGCCATCTCATAAGCCAGCTGGCGGTACTCGGGCTCGGTCAGGGTCTGGGCGGTCTGGGCAAGCGACACCCGCTTGA
The DNA here is from genome assembly GCA_965650765.1 of uncultured Burkholderiales bacterium. Lineage (GTDB taxonomy): Bacteria > Pseudomonadota > Gammaproteobacteria > Burkholderiales > Burkholderiaceae_C > Caldimonas. Next base: position 6,165 of record CBFGPV010000012.1, on the reverse strand, counting down.
GCAGCACATCCTGGTAGAGCTGGCTCAGCTTGGGTGTCCCGGTTTCGCCGGCCAGGGCGTCGGCGATGCGGCGGATTTCGTCGCGCTCGGCATCGCTCTTGCTGCCGTCGGCAAAGGCGGCCATCAGGGCGATCGAGAGAATGGCGTGTTGTTGCTGGGTTTGCATCGGAAGCTCGGGTGGTGAAAGGGTCAACGGGTGGGAGCGTCGGACGATGGCTGAAGTTCCTGCAGCCAGGCCAGCAGCAGCGGGTCGACGATCTCGTAGCGGCCGCGCTGCAGCTTGGTCAGCACGTCGTGCGGCAAGGTGGCCAGGGCTCGCGTGATGGCGCCCGCGGTCACGGCGGTGCCCAGGTCGCGGGCGACGCGGGCCAGGTTCTCGGCGCCGGTCAGCTGCACCGTGCCGCCGGCCAGCTGGCGCAGCAGGATCTGCTGCAGCGGCGTGAATCGTGCGAAGCGCAACCGGATCGAGTCGGGCGGGTAGCGCTGGTCCAGGAAGGGCTTGACGGCCCCGACCACGTCCTTGATGTTGAACGTGGTGATGTGGCCCACGAAGGCGATGAAGTCGGCCGGGCGGTGGCCCAGCATGGCGAAGGACTCGACCAGCACGTCGATGTCGAGCGGGACCTTGCGGGGTGCGTTGGCGCGCTGCGCGATGTGCTCGACGAATTCGCGGCCCAGCAGCTGGAAGTCCTCGTGGTCGGCCAGGCCGAAGCTGGGGCGCTGGTACTCGGCAAACAGCTTGAGCAGGCCGTCGCGCGACGACCCGGTGATCAGCAGCAGCACCTTGCCGCGATGGGTGTTGAACAGCGCACGCAGGGCCTTCATGGCGCGCTCGCCACGCTGCTTGCGCACCAGCTCCTGCGCCTCGTCGAGCATCAGCAGCAGCCGGGCGCGCGGCTGCAGTCGCATCAGTTCGGCAGCCAGGTGCAGCAACTGGACGCCGGCGTCCTTGCTGGTGGGCGCGCTGCGCGGCATGCCCAGCGTGACGCCCAGGCTCGCGGCGCGCACGCCGGTGACCGGGGTGTGGGACAGCCGCACGGCCTCGTCGTGCACCACGTCGGCCAGGCGACCGGTGAGGGCATCCAGCGGGTCATCGGCCGCCATGAAATCGACATACACCGGCAGCAGGCCCTGGGCGGCAGCGGCCTCGGACAGATCGTGCAGCAAGAAGGTGGTCTTGCCGATCTGGCGAGGGCCGAACAGCGACAGGGCACGTTCGGGCAGGTCGGTGAGGCGCGCCAGATAGCGGCGCGCCAGTTCCGGCCGCCGATAGAGGTAGGGCGAATCCATGGCGCGATTTGATGAAATTTGATCGCGCCAGTCAAATTTGAGTTGAAACAGGATTCAACGCAATTTCTGCGGATGCGCGTCCGTGCCATGCGTTGCTGCGTAGCCAGGGGGCTGGATTTTCGAACGATCGTTCGATAATCTGGCGCGCTGGCGCACACGCTGCTGCACCACCCCACACGCGACGGAGACATGTCTTGACCGCCTACCCCCACCTGCTGGCCCCGCTGGACCTGGGCTTCACCACGCTGAAGAACCGTGTGCTGATGGGCTCGATGCACACCGGCCTCGAAGACGGCAACCAGTTCGACAAGCTGGCCGCCTATTTTGCCGAGCGGGCCCGCGGGGAGGTCGGCCTGATGGTGACGGGCGGCTTCGCGCCGAACATCGAGGGCTGGGCCAAGCCGTTCGCCGGCCGGCTGGCCACGCAGGGCGCGGCGCGCCGCCACAAGGCCGTCACCGACGCGGTGCACGCCGAGGGCGGAAAGATCGCGCTGCAGATCCTGCACACCGGGCGCTATGCCTATCACCCGCTCGCAGTGGCGCCGTCACGGCTGAAGTCGCCGATCTCGCCGTTCACGCCGCGTGAACTGGGCGCGCGGGGCATCGAGCGGCAGATCCGGGCCTTCGTGCGTTGTGCCGCGCTGTCGCGCGAGGCGGGCTACGACGGCGTCGAGATCATGGGGTCCGAAGGCTATTTCATCAACCAGTTCCTGGCCGCAAGCACCAACCGGCGCTCCGATGAATGGGGTGGCTCGTACGAGAACCGCATGCGCCTGGCGATCGAGATCGTGCAGCGCACGCGCGAGGCGGTGGGGCCGGACTTCATCCTGATCTACCGCCTGTCGATGATCGACCTGGTGCCGGGCGGCAGCTCCTGGGACGAGGTGGTGACGCTGGCGCGCGCCATCGAGCGCGCAGGTGCCACGCTGATCAACACCGGCATCGGCTGGCACGAAGCGCGCGTGCCCACGATTGCCACCAGCGTGCCGCGTGGCGCGTTTGCCTGGCTGACCCGGAAGATGAAGGGGGAAGTGGGGATCCCGCTGATCACCTCGAACCGCATCAACACCCCCGAAGTGGCCGAACAGATCCTGGCCGAGGGCAATGCCGACATGGTGTCGATGGCGCGGCCGCTGCTGGCCGACGCGGAGTTCGTGCGCAAGGCGCGTGAGGGCCGTGCTGACGAGATCAACACCTGCATTGCCTGCAACCAGGCCTGCCTGGACCACATCTTCGTCAACAAGCTGACCAGTTGCCTGGTCAATCCCCGTGCCTGCCACGAGACCGAGCTGGTACTGCGCCCCGCGCCGGCGCGGCGGCGCTTTGCGGTGGTCGGAGCGGGGCCGGCGGGCTTGTCGGCGGCCACGACCCTCGCCGAGCGTGGTCATGAAGTGCATCTGTATGACGCGGCCGGCGAGATCGGCGGCCAGCTCAACATGGCCAAGGTGGTGCCGGGCAAGGAGGAGTTCCACGAGATGCTGCGCTACTTCCGGCGCCGCGTGGAACTGACCGGTGTGCAGTTGCACCTGAACCGACGGGTCGATGCCGCGGCCCTGGCGCAGGAGCGCCATGACGAGGTCATCGTGGCCACCGGCGTGCTGCCGCGCGACCCGCGCATCCCCGGTCAGGACCATCCCAAGGTGCTGAGCTACATCGACGTGCTGCGCCATGGCCGACCGGTGGGGCGGCGTGTGGCAGTGGTGGGTGCCGGCGGCATCGGTTTCGACATTGCCGAACATCTGGTGCATGACGGCCACTCGCCCACGCTGCACCTGGACGAGTGGCTGGCCGAATGGGGCGTGGCCGATCCGGCCGAGGCGCGCGGCGGCATCGAGGGCGTCAAGCCGCGCATCCCGCCCGCAGCGCGTGAGGTCTACCTGCTGCAGCGCCGTGCCGGCAAGCTGGGCGAACGCCTGGGCAAGACCACCGGCTGGATCCACCGCACCACACTCAAGAACAAGGGCGTGAAGATGATCGGTGGGGTGAACTACGAGCGCATCGGTGACCAGGGCCTGCTGATCAGCCACGGTGAAGGCCGGGAGGATCCGACCTGGCTGGAGGTCGACACCGTGGTGCTGTGTGCCGGGCAGGAGTCGCTGCGCGAGCTGGTGGCACCCTTGCAGCAGGCCGGGGTGAAGGTGCATGTGATCGGCGGGGCGCACGAGGCGGGCGAGCTCGATGCCAAGCGTGCGATCGACCAGGGCACCCGCCTGGCGCTGGCGCTGTAACCGGGCACCGGCCGCGAGCGTGTCCCTGCGACGCATGCGGGCTCCTGCGGGCCCTTAAGATGCAGTGCACCCACAAGGAAACGCCGGGCCGCCCCAAGTTTCCTTGACCCCCTCGGGGGGCGGGCTGGGCGTAGCCCGGCCCTGGGGGCGCTCTCAACCGTCACAGGAGTCTTGCATGAGCACGCGCATCCAGGTGGTCTTCTACAGCATGTACGGTCACATCCACACCATGGCCCAGGCCGTCGCCGAAGGCGCTCGCCAGGTGAATGGTGCCGAGGTCAGCGTGTGGCAGGTGCCTGAGCTGATGCCCGACGACGTGCTGGAGCGCAGCGGCGCAAAGGCGGCGCGTGCCGCCTTTGCCGGCGTGCCGGTGATCCAGCCGGAGCAGCTGGCCGAGGCTGACGCCATCATCTTTGGCGCTCCCACGCGGTTTGGCAACATGTGTGCCCAGATGCGCAATTTCCTGGATCAGACCGGGGGCCTGTGGGCACGCGGCCAGCTGATCGGCAAGGTGGGCAGCGTGTTCACCAGCACGGCCACGCAGCACGGCGGTCAGGAGTCGACCCTGCTGAGTTTTCACACCACCTTGCTGCACCACGGCATGGTGGTGGTCGGGGTGCCGTACTCCGAGGCCCGCCAGATGACCCTGAGCGAGATCACCGGCGGCAGCCCCTATGGTGCGTCGACCATCACCGGCGGCGACGGTTCGCGCCAGCCCAGCGAGAACGAACTGGCGATCGCCCGGTTCCAGGGCGAGCACGTTGCCCGGATCGCGGCCCGGCTGAAGTCCGGTACGGCCTGACTTCCTGGTAACGGTCCTCAACTTCGCGGCCGCCGTGCCGATAGACATGGCATAAGGGGGAGGTGTCTTCCCTCGAGGTCACGGCGTGCCCATGTTCCGCATTCCCTTCCGATGGCAGGTTGCCGCCTTGCCGGCACTGTGCTGCCTGGGCATGGCGGCGGTCACGGCCATGGTGGTCGTGCAGATCGTGACGGCCCGCATGCAGCAGGAAGCGGGCCGCGACGTGGCTGACGTGGCGGTGGAGATGTCCCAGCGGCTGTCGCGGGACATGGCCGCCCGGGCCGTCGAGATCCAGTTGCTGGCCATGCTGCGGGCGTCGCAGGAGGGCGCCACCGACCGGTCGCCCGCTGCGCTGCGCACCCGGTTCGAGGAGATCCAGCGCAGCGTGCCGTCGTACGCCTGGATCGGCTTTGTCGGCGCCGATGGCCGGATCGAGGCGGCCACGGGTGGCCTGCTCGAGGGCGCCGAAGCCAGCACGCGTCCGGTGTTCCAGGAAGGCCGCAAGGGCCTGTGGTTCGGTGATGTGCATCCGGCCGTCATGCTGGACCGGCTGCTGCGCCAGCCCGGTGACGCGCCGCTTGAATTTGTCGATGTCGCGGCCCCGGTGCATGACGCCCAGGGCACGTTCCTGGGGGTGGTTGCCGGCCACCTGGGCTGGAAGTGGGCGGGCGATGTGCAGCGGGAGATCCTCGGGCCCCATCAGGATCGTCACAAGGTGGACGTGGTGGTCGTGGCCTCGAACGGCAACGTGCTGCTCGGGCCCGACGGCATGCTGCAGGCGCCACTCGGCTTCGACCCGGCCCGGCTGGCGCGCAACGACCGGGGCTGGGGTGTGCACCAGTGGCCCGATGGCGTGCAGGCCATCACGGCCGTGGCCAGCAGCGGCGCACATCACGCTTTTCCGGGGCTGGGCTGGACGGTGCTGGCGCGCCAGCCGCAGGATGTGGCCATTGCCGAGGCACGCATCCTGGGTCGCAGGATCATGGGGTGGGGCGCACTGGTGGCCGTCGTCTTTCTGGGACTGGGGCTGTGGCTGGCCGGGCGTGTGGCGCAGCCGGTGCACGCGGTGCTGAAGGCGTCGCGGCGCCTTCGCCATGCGGGCGCGGAGGTCGATACCGATCGCCGTGTCAGCGACGTGAGCTGGGTGGCCGACCTGCTCCGCTCGATGGACGAAGACCTGGATTCGCGTGCCCGTCAGGTGCGCCGCCTCAAGCATGAGGCCACCCACGACGCGCTGACCGGCCTGCCCAACCGGGCTTTCCTGTCCGACCTGCTGGAGCGGGTGCACCCCCCCCAGCGGGGCGATGACCATGAGGTGGTGCTGCTGGGTTTCGATCTCGACGGCTTCAAGCAGGTCAACGACACGCGGGGTCACGGGGCCGGTGATGCCGTGCTGCAGGCCGTGGCAGCCCGGCTGAAGACGACATTGCGTGACGGTGACGTGGCCGTTCGCATGGGGGGCGATGAATTCCTGGTGATCGTCGAGGCGGCACCAGGCCACGGTGACGAACTGGCCGACGGTGTGGCCGCGCGCATCGTGGAGGTGATTGCCGAGCCACTCGACTTCGAGGGGCATGCGCTGGCGGTCGGCTGCAGCATCGGTGTGACGGTCTGGCGCTCGCATGGTGAGGTGTCGCTGCACGACGCCTTGCTGGTCGTCGATCGGGCGATGTACCGGGCCAAGCAGCAGGGCAAGGGCCGGTGGGTGCGCATGCCGCTGGAGCAGGCTGAACTCGTCGATGGCTGAACGCGGCCCGCACGCCTGACCACGCGCTGAAGCGTGAGTGGGCATGGCGGGTTCGTTCACACCGTCTCAGCGCCCCCAGGGCCGGGCTGCGCCCAGCC
>CBFGPV010000011.1:0-60114 GCA_965650765.1 uncultured Burkholderiales bacterium | reverse complement strand
TGGAGGTGCGCACGAGGCAGAAGATCCAGTCGCCGTACTGGCCGAGCGTGGTCCAGGTCTTCTGGCCGTTGACGATGTACTTGTCGCCCTGACGTTCGGCGCGGCATTTCAGCGAGGCCAGGTCCGAACCCGAGCCGGGCTCGCTGTAGCCCTGGCTCCACCAGACCTCACCGCTCATGATGCCCGGCAGGAAGCGCTGCTGCTGCTCGGGCGAACCGAAGGCCATGATGACCGGTGCGACCATCACCGGGCCGAAGGGCACCACACGCGGGGCGCCGGCCAGCGCGCACTCTTCCTCGAAGAGATGGCGTTGCACCGCGTTCCAGCCCGGGCCGCCGAATTCCTTGGGCCAGGCCCAGCCGTGCCAGCCTTTCTTGCCCAGGATCTTCGCCCAGCGCTGCATGTCGTCCTTTTCCAGGCGCAGTGCATTGTGGACCTTGTGGCTGATGTCCTTCGGAAGGTTCGCGCGCACCCAGGCGCGGATCTCTTCGCGGAAGGCCTGTTCTTCTGCCGTGAAGTTCAAATCCATCATGTCTCCTTCAGGTGACTTCGCCGAGGCTGCTGGCAAACCGGCCACCGACGGCACAGTTTACGCACGACCGTTCGAATCCGGGTGTCCCTGCGGTGACACGAGGGGCTCTGTGCCCCGTCGACGCAGGATGGTCAGAATCGCCGCTCCAGTGTGAGCGTGTTGTTCTCGGTCTTCATCTGGAATCGGCTCAGGAAGCTGTTGCCCAGCAGCACGTAGGGCATGTCACGCGGTGCCACCACGGCGTCGACGCCGAACACCTCGACCTCGCCGATGCGCACCGAATTGAGCCGCACCCTGTAGGCCGGCACCCTGCCGTTGGCGGTGCTCAGCATGACCTGCTGGCCCTGCTGGTAGCGCAGGCCGATGCGGTTGGCCTCGGCCACGGTGAGGGCGACAGCGGTGGCGCCGGTGTCGACCATGAACTGCACGGTGGCGCCATTGATCTGCCCGGGTGTGGTGTAGTGGCCACCGTCGCCCGCGTTGAGCACGATGCGCCCGCCCGTGGCACCCCCGCCCAGCGAGACCTGCGCCCCGCCGAGCGTCAGCGACTGGCGCTTGCCGGCCACCTCGACCACGGCCTGGCCATTGTTCAGGCTGATGAGTCGCACCCCGTCGGCGCTGGCGCCGACGGCCAGCGTGCGCGGCACGCCTTCGATCACCAGCAGGGCCTTGCTGCCCAGGATGCCGGACAAGGCGACCGACTGGGCCGATGCATTGACGACTGCCAGGCCCAGGGCCGCAGCGATGTAGGGGAGGGGGAGCTTCATGGGGGTCCTGGGGTCGGTGATGCCGGAGCAGGCAGCTCAGTCGCGGAAGTTGTTGAAGCTCAAGGGCACTTCGGTGATGTCCTTGCGCAGCAGCGCCATCACCGCCTGAAGGTCGTCACGCTTGGCGCCGGTGACACGCACCGTGTCGCCCTGAATGGCCGCCTGCACCTTGATCTTGCTGCCCTTGACGAGCTGCTGGATCTTCTTGGCCAGGTCGGACTCGATGCCGGCCTTGATGCGAATGAGCTGCTTGACCTTGTCGCCACCGATCTTCTCGACCTTGCCGATGTCCAGAAAGCGCACGTCGACGCTGCGCTTGGTGAGCTTGGCGGTCAGGACGTCGCGCACCTGCTCGAGCTGGAAATCGCTGTCGGCATAGGCGGTGAGCTCCTTGTCCTTCAGTTCGAGGCGGGCGTCGGATCCCTTGAAGTCGAAGCGCGTACCGATCTCCTTGTTGCTCTGGTCGACGGCATTGCGCACCTCGACGAGGTTGGGTTCGAGAACGGTGTCGAAACTGGGCATGGCAGGCGTGTGGGTGAAGGGTCGTGGAGGTCTCGCGGCGCGGCCGCGTTGCAATCGGCGAAAATTCTGCCATGCAAATCGAGACGGGCGTCAGCCTCAAACCGTACAACAGCTTCGGCCTGCCGGCCCTCGCGCAAACCCTGGTGCGCATCCGCAGCGATGCCGACGTGCGCCGGGTGCTCGACCACCCGGAACTCGGCCGTGCGCCCAAGTTCGTGCTCGGTGGGGGCAGCAACATCGTGCTCACGCGCGATGTGGGTGCGGTGGTGCTGAAGGTGGAGGTGGCGGGCCTGCGGCTGCTGGAGGAGCGCGACGACGCCTGGATCGTTGAGGCCGGTGGCGGCGAGCGCTGGCACGACCTGGTCACCTGGACGCTGGCCCAGGGCCTGCCCGGCCTGGAAAACCTGGCCCTGATCCCCGGTACGGTCGGGGCGGCGCCGGTGCAGAACATCGGCGCCTACGGCATCGAACTGACCGACCGATTCGAATCGCTCGATGCGGTCGACCTGGTGACCGGGCGCAGCGTGACCCTGACCGGACCGATGTGCCGCTTTGGCTACCGCGACAGCATCTTCAAGCGGGCCCTGGCCGGCAAGAGCGTGATCACGCGCGTCAGATTGCGGCTGCCGCGGCCCTGGCAGCCCGTGCTGGGCTACCTGGACCTCGAACGCAAGCGCGAGGAAACCGGCATCGCCGAGCCGAGCGCGCAGCAGGTCTTCGACTGGATCTGCGCCATCCGCCGGGCCAAGCTGCCGGATCCGGGCGTCATCGGCAACGCTGGCAGCTTTTTCAAGAACCCGGTGGTCACGCCGGAGCAGTGCCGCGACATCATCGGCCGCGACCCGGAGATCGTGCACTACCCGATGCCCGACGGCAGCTTCAAGCTGGCCGCGGGCTGGTTGATCGACGCCTGCGGCTGGAAGGGCAAGACCATCGGCCGTGCCGGCGTGCATGACCGCCAGGCCCTGGTGCTGGTCAATCGCGGCGGCGCGACAGGGGCGGAGGTCGTCACGCTGGCCCGGGCAATCCAGGAGAGCGTCTATGGCCGATTCGGCATCCGGCTCGAGCCGGAGCCGGTGGTGGTGTGAGCCGGCGTGGCGCCGGGCCCGTCGCTGACGCGAGCCCGTTGCGCCCTGCGAGCCACCAGCCGGTCGGATCCACCTTGTCACGGATGTGTCACACGGCTGTCGCACACTGCCAGGCATGAACAACAAGAACAACAACAAGAAGAACAAGATGGTGACGGTGAACTCGAGGGGTGCCGCCTGGCAGACGATGATGAGCGGTCTGTGGCGCTGGGTTCGCCTGGTGCTGGTGGTGGCGGTCATCGCGGCCATGGTGCAGGCGCTGCGGCTGGGGATGCCGCCGGTGGCAATCGTGCTGGCGGTGATCGGCCTGATCGCCTGGATCACGCTCAAGGTGCTGGAGCGCAGTGCGCAGGAAGCCTATGTGCGCAGCGCGCCGCTTCCCACCCACCTGAGCGCTGCAGTGCGATCGCAATACCCGCAACTGAGCCGCGAGGCGCTGCGCGATGTCGAGCGAGGCCTGCGCCAGTTCTTCCTGGCCTACCTGAAGTCCAACGGGCGCTTCGTGGCCATGCCCTCCCGGGTGGCCGATGCCCTGTGGCACGAGTTCATCCTGGACACGCGGGCCTACCGCACGTTCTGCCAGCGGGCCTTCGGCCGCTTTCTCGACCACAGTCCGGCGCAGACGCTGGGCCATGACGCCCGTCGCAACGACGGCCTGCGGCGCACCTGGTACTGGTCCTGCCGCGAGGAGGGCATCGACCCCCGCTTGCCGATGACCCTGCCGCTGCTGTTCGCCCTGGACGCCGAGCTCGCCATTCCCGACGGCTTCCGCTACGTGCCCGACTGCCGCCTGATCGGTGAGAGTGCGGCCAGCGGGGTGCACTGCGGCACCTCGTTCGGCGACGGCTCGGCCAGCGGCGATGCCGACGGCATGGGCGGCTGCGACAGCAGCAGCGATGGTGGCTCGGGCGACGGGGGCGGGGACGGTGGGGGCTGCGGCGGCGGTGGGGACTGACGCCGTACCAAGCCGCCTTGAGCCGGCATCAGGCCCGATATGCCGGCATCTTGCGCCAACAGCCTGCAGAACCTGGCCTTGATCGGCGCATGCCGGCCCGGCGCAGGTCAGCCGAAATGGCAGATGTAGTGATACGGCCCGCCTTCGACGCGGATGTCGAAGCTGGCGTTGGCCGGCACATTGAACGACTGGCCGGCTTCGTAGCGCGTCCAGCTGTCCTGACCTGCAAGGCGCACCTCACACGCGCCGGCGACGGTTTCCATCACTTCGGGGGCGCCGGTGTTGAAGGTCAGCGTGGCCGGCAGGATCACGCCGACGCTCTTGCGGGTGCCGTCGGCCAGGGTGATCGTGTGAGAAACGCACTTGCCGTCGAAATAGACGTTGGCCTGGGTGCTGACGGTGACGTTGCTGATCTGTTGAGTCATGACTAGGGTTGTGCAGCGACGGGCTGCGTTTGCGTTCGTTGGGACATTCCGGCCGAGATGTTAGCTGCTTGCCCGCAGGCGCCGCTTGCGCGGTGGGCAGCGTGTCTGCCGGGTCGCTGCATTTCACCGGACTCCCCCCGTAGGGGGATATTCGCGATTGTCCGGTTTTGAAACACTTGGAAGCGCGCTGTCATCACGGCGGGTGTTCGCCGCAAGGCGTTCCGTCCGGCTAGTGGCCGGTCGGCATCCCGCTGGCGTATCGTGTGCCGCACCCCCCGCCGGCCAGGGCCGGCGCGGGGGCCGCAGGTGCCGCGGGGCCGTGCCGCCCCTGCCTGGGCGGCCTTGCATGACGGTTCAGAGGTCGGTGCGCAGCTTCCAGATCTCCGGGAAGAGCACCACATCGAGCATCTTGCGCAGATAACCCACGCCCGACGTGCCCCCTGTGCCCCGCTTGAACCCGATCACCCGCTCCACCGTGGTCACATGGCGGAATCGCCAGAGCCGGAAGGCGTCTTCCAGGTCGGTCAGTTCCTCGCCCAGCTGGTACAGGTCCCAGTGCGCTTCGGGCTGGCGGTAGACCTGCAGCCAGGCCTGTTCGACCTCGGCACTTTCGGCATACGGCTGGGTCCAGTCACGATCGGTGTGGCTGACAGGCACGGGCAGGCCGCGGCGGGCCAGCAGCCGCAACGACTCGTCGTACAGCGACGGCGCGCGGTAGGCCGCCTCGACACGTGCCAGGAGTTCCGGCCGGTGGGCATGCGGCTTGAGCATCGCGGCATTCTTGTTGCCCAGCGCAAATTCGATGCAGCGGTACTGATAGCTCTGGAAACCGCTCGAATTGCTCAGGTAGGGGCGGATGGCCGAGTACTCCGGCGGCGTCATCGTGGCCAGCACATCCCAGGCGTGCACCAGTTGCTCCATGATCTTGCTGACGCGCGCCAGCATCTTGAACGCGGCAGGCAGCTCGTCGCGGGCGACGCAGGCGATGGCGGCACTCAGTTCGTGCAGCATCAGCTTCATCCACAGCTCGCTGGTCTGATGCTGCACGATGAACAGCATCTCGTTGTGCTCGGGTGACAGCGGGTGCTGGGCGCTGAGCACCTGGTCGAGGTGCAGGTAGTCGCCATAGCTCATGTCGCGCGAGAAATCGAGCTGGGCGCGTTCTTCCTTGACGATGCGTTCGGTGGTGTTTTCAGGTCCGGTCATGGTCTGCTCCGCTCAGGTCACTGCCGCACGTTGGTTGAAGCGCGCCTCGCGCCATTCGCCGGTCTGCATCACCTGCACCAGGTGCTCGACGGCATCCCACACGTCGGCAAAACCGACGTACAGCGGCGTGAATCCGAAGCGCAGGATGTCCGGGGTGTGCGCATCTCCGGCGCGGAAGTCGCCGATCACGCCACGAGCGATCAGCGCCTGCACGATCGCATAGGCACCTTCGGCCCGGGTCAGGCAGACCTGGCTGCCGCGCAGGGCGTCTTCGCGCGGCGACACCACGCTCAGGCCGGTGCCGGCGCAGCGGGCCTCGACCAGTTCGGCAAACAGGCGGGTCAGCGCCAGCGACTTTTCACGCAGTGCCGGCATGCCGCCATAGGGCGCAGCCGCCAGCACCGTGTCGACGCCGCACTCCAGCGCGGCCAGCGAGATGACGGGCGGCGTGCCGCACAGGTAGCGGGTGATGCCGGGGGCCGGTTGGTAGTCGGGCGTGAAGCGGAACGGCGCCGCATGCCCCATCCAGCCCGACAGCGGTTGCCAGAAGCGGCTGGCGTGGCGCGGGTGGCTCCAGACGAAGGCCGGCGCACCGGGGCCACCGTTGAGGTACTTGTAGCCGCAGCCCACGGCAAAGTCGGCGTCCGCCCCCTGCAGGTCCACCGGCACCGCCCCGGCCGAGTGGGCCAGGTCCCAGATCATCAGGGCGCCTGCGTCGTGCGCTGCGCGCGTCACGGCTGCCATGTCGTGCATGCGCCCGGTGCGGTAGTTCACATGGGTCAGCATCAGGATGGCCACGTCGGGCGTGAGGCTCTGCAGCACCTCGTCGGGTTCGATCAGGCGCAGCGTCCAGCCGAGTTCACGCACCAGGCCTTCGGCGATGTAGAGATCGGTCGGGAAGTTGCTGCGCTCCGACACGATCACCCGGCGCGCGGGCTGGTCCTGCCGGGCCATGCGTGACGCGGCGCTGAGCACCTTGAACAGGTTGACCGAGGTCGAGTCGGCCACCACCAGTTCGTCGGGGCCGGCGCCGACGAGCTGGGCGATCTTGTTGCCCACGCGCTGTGGCAGGTCGATCCAGCCGGCGGTGTTCCAGCTCTTGATCAGGTCTTGTCCCCACTCGCGCGTGACGACGTCGGCCACACGGGCGGCCGTGGCACGCGGACACACGCCCAGGGAGTTGCCGTCAAGGTAGATGGTGCCGGCAGGCAGGTCGAACTGTGCGCGCAGCGGGGCCAGCGGATCGCCAGCGTCGCGCGCCAGGCAGTCTTCACGGGTGAGGGTCATGTTGTCTCCGGAGGGCAGGGGTCAGAGTTCGCGCAGCACGGCGCGCACGGGGCTTGCGTCGGCCTGCATCAGCTTGAGCGGCAGGGCGATGAGTTCGTAGTCGCCCTCGGGCACCTCGTCGAGCACCAGGTTCTCGAGCACGCGCATGTCGCGCCGCAGCAGCACCTGATGGGCGTCCAGCGTCTTGCTCTCGGCCGGGTCCACCGAGGCGGTGTCGATGCCCACCAGCCGCACGCCCGCGTCGGCCAGGCGTTCCAGCGTGTCGGGTGCAAAGGCGGTGAAGCTGTCGACCCAGTGGTCGACCGGCGCCACGCGGTTCGTGCGCACCAGCACACGCGCGGGCAGTCGGTCGAAGGCGTGGGCGAGGTGGTGAGCTTCGATCAGGGCGCCCACACCGATGGCATGGATGACACGGCAGGGGCCCAGATAGGCGTCCAGGGACACGGCACCGATGGCGGCCGCACCGTTGGCGTAGTGCATGGGCGCATCGGCGTGCGCGCCGGCATGAGGCGAGGTGGTGATCTGGCTCACGTTGACCGGGCAGCCCGGCCCGAGCGTGGCCACCCAGCTCTGCTGGTAAGGGGTGTCGCCCGGGAAGACCGGGCTGCCGGCCTGCAGGGGCGGGGAGATGTCCCACAGTCGCTTCATGGTCACCACACGATCGATCTGGTCAGCACAGTCCGGAATTTACTTGAATTCTAAATTGTTGACTTCTAAATTTACTCATCGGATTGATGCACGGGATCGACCGGCCGCGCCGGCCGGTCAGTCGTTTCGCGTCTCGGCAGGCAGGCTCAGCGGGCCACGTTCACCGCGGCCATCGGCTTGCCGGCCAGCTTGTCGACCAGGCCCAGGAATTCGCGCCGCTGGCCGTACGGGTCCGGCCCCAGGCTGCCGGCAGCCAGCGAGCGCACGTCCGACCAGCCGAAGCCGGGTTGCAGGTGGGTGCCGCCGCGCAGCAACTGGCCGTAGGCTGCCACGGCCACGGCAAAACGGGTATCGGGGCTGGTGCGCTCCAGGGCACGCACCTCATGGCTGACCGCATGCTCGATCAGCACGCTGCGTGTCGTGCCCGGCAGCTTGTAGCGCAGCTTCAGGTGGCCCAGTTCGCCGTCGGCCTGAGCCGCGGCCAGTGTCGATGGACGGTTGGCGGGGTAGCGCTCCTCATCGTGCAGCCCGCGCTGGCCCTGCAGCGTCAGCTCGTACAGGGCCGTCACCCGGTGCCCCGCGCCGATGTCGCCTGCGTCGACCTTGTCGTTGTTGAAGTCTTCCCGTGCCAGGGCGCGGTTGTCGTAGCCGATCAGCCGGTATTCCTTCACCACGGCCGGGTTGAATTCCAGCTGCAGCTTCACGTCCTGCGCCACGGTGGCCAGGGTCGAGGTGAACTCGTCGATCAGCACCTTGCGGGCCTCGGCCGCCGAGTCGATGAAGCTGTACTTGCCGTCGCCGGCGTCGGCGATCTGCTCCATCAGTGCATCGTTGTAGCTGGCATGCCCCACGCCCAGCGTGGACAGCCCGATGCCGGACTGGCGCTCCTGGGCAACGATCTGCTTCAGCTGGTCGATGCTGGTCACGCCCACGTTGAAGTCGCCGTCGGTGGCCAGCAGGATGCGGTTGATGCCGCCGCGCACGAATCCGCGACGGGCCTGTTCGTAGGCCAGTCGCAAGCCGGAGGCACCGGCCGTGCTGCCACCGGCGCGCAGCGAGGCGATGGCCTTGCGGATCAGGTCCTTGCGGTCGCCAGGCACGGATTCCAGCAGCACCTGCGTGGTGCCGGAGTAGGTCACGATCGAGACCCGGTCCTGCTCACGCAACTGATCGACAAAGCCCGTCAGCGCGTCCTTCACCAGCGGCAGGCTCTGCGGGATGCCCATCGATCCGGACACGTCGACCAGGAACACCAGGTTGGCCGCAGGCAGGCTCTGCTTGGCCGGGTCGGTGGCCTGGATGCCGATCTTCAGCAGCACGTTCGACGCGTTCCAGGGGCTGGTGGTGAGCTCGCTGTGCACGGCAAACGGGTGCGACGAACCGGTCGATTCGGGGCGGGGGTAGTCGTAGCTGAAGTAGTTCAGCATTTCCTCCACACGCACGGCGTCAGGCGGAACGTTCTGGCCGCGGTTGAGCAGGCCGCGCACCGAACTGTAGGAGCCGGTGTCCACATCCACAGAAAAGGTCGACACCGGCTCGACGGCCACGCGCTTGACCGGATGGGCACGTTCGGCCTGGGTCGTGATGCCGAGGTAGGCGCCGTCGCGCGCCGTGATGTCGGGCTGCGCGGGCGGCGCGATGGCGGGGTGGGCCATGCTGCCCGCGGCCAGCTGCGCATGCTGCTCCAGCCGTACCCGGGCAGCAGCGGCGGGCGCCGGTGCCGGGCTCACGGGAGCGGGCGGGCTGATGGCCATGGTCGCACCGGACTGAGCCTTGGTCGCGCGAATGTCTCGGCGGTCGGCTTCGCGGGATTCAGCGACCGGCTCGCCGGGGCGTGCGGCCACCACCGTGCCCGGTGTCGTTTCCTTGGGAGCGCTGCAAGCAACGCAGACCGCGGCCATGACCGCACTCAGCAGCCTCGGCCAGCAAGCACGGCCGGGCACGGCAGGGAACGAAGGTGAATGCATGGGAGCCTCGCTTTCGGTTGTGGGTGATCCGCCACCGGATCGACTCCGGTGTCAACGGGTCACCCGCCAAAGCGGGGTCAAACCAGTGCAAGGAAGATTTGCATCAAGGCAGGGCGTCGATCGGCGGCAGGCCGTGGCGGCTGCGCGCGCGGGTGCAGGCATCGTCGGGCACGCCCAGCGGCGCGAGCTGGCCGAACTCGCGGCAAGGTGACGGGCGCCACTCGTAGATGCCGCAATGTGCCGTCTGCCCGACCTGGCCCACCAGGGCGGCACAGCGGGGCTGGGCATGGTCGGTGCCACGCATGCGGCAGGTGGTGTCCGTCACGTCGACCGCCAGCCCCGACGGCACGCAGCCGCCCGATTCGTCGAGTTCTTCCCGCGAGAAGTCGACACGAAAGCTGGCACAGCAGGCGCCGCAGCTCAGGCAGGGGTTGGATCGGGTGGTCATGGCGGCGTGGGACAGCGACACTGCGGGGATGATCTATCGTGGCCTGGCGGACCTGCTGGTGCTGCTGCACCTGGCGTTTGTCGTGTTCGTGATTGTGGGCGGATTTGCCGCCTGGCGCTGGCCCAGGCTGGCTTACGCGCACATTCCGGCGGCCTGCTGGGGGGCCGGCATCGAGTTGCTGGCCGGCATCTGCCCGCTCACGCCATTGGAAAACCACCTTCGCGCGCTGGGCGGCCAGGCTGGCTATGCCGACTCCTTCGTGGAGCACTACGTCATGCCGGTGCTGTATCCCACCGGCCTGACCGCGCAGCACCAGCTCGTGTTGGGGCTGGGCGTGATCGTGGTGAACGGGCTGGCCTATGCAGGTTTGATCGCACGGCGAAAGCGCGCGCGATCTTGAACTTGCATGACGTGTTGGGGCACCCACGGCGCTGCGCGCCTTCACATGGCTGCGCCATGTGAGCGTCAGCCGGAACCGCCTGCCGGCCCTGACGGGCCGCCGCCTCGGCTTTCAGCCGACGCGGCCGATCAGAAGGTACTCCATGAGTGCCTTCTGAACGTGCATGCGGTTCTCAGCTTCGTCCCAGACGACGGACTGGGGGCCGTCGATGACGTCGGCGCTGACTTCCTCGCCGCGGTGGGCGGGCAGGCAATGCATGAACAGGGCCTGAGGCTGGGCGGCGCCCATCATGTCGGCGTCGACGCACCAGTCTGCAAAGGCCTTGCGGCGGGTTTCGTTCTCGGCCTCGAAGCCCATGCTGGTCCACACGTCGGTGGTCACCAGGTCGGCGCCACGGCAGGCGTCCATCGGGTCCTTGAAGGTCTTGAAACAGGCCGGGTCGCGTACACCCGCCAGGGCCGGGTCGACCTCGTAGCCGCTGGGGGTGCTCACGTGCACGGTGAAGCCCAGGATCTCGGCGGCCTGCAGCCAGGTGTTGGCCATGTTGTTGCCGTCGCCCACCCAGGCCACCACCTTGCCGCGGATGTCCCCGCGGTGCTCGATGAAGGTGAAGATGTCGGCCAGGATCTGGCAGGGATGGAACTCGTTGGTCAGCCCGTTGATGACCGGCACGCGGGAATGCGCCGCAAAGGCCTCCAGCTTGGCCTGCTCGTAGGTGCGGATCATCACGAGGTCGACCATGCGCGAGATCACTCGGGCGCTGTCCTCGATCGGTTCGGCACGGCCGAGCTGGCTGTCGCCGGTCGTCAGGTGAACGACCGACCCGCCCATCTGGTACATGCCCGCCTCGAAGCTCACGCGGGTGCGTGTCGAGGCCTTCTCGAAGATCATCGCCAGCGTGCGGTCCACCAGCGGCGTGTACTTCTCGTAGTTCTTGAAGCGGCGCTTGATGATCGCGGCCCGGTCGAACAGGTAGGCGTACTCTTCGGCCCGAAAATCCTTGAACTGCAGGTAGTGCTTCATGAGGGAGTTCCCCGGCTTCATGGATGGCACCTCCCTCAGGCGGGAGTGGCGAGGAAGGTCTTGATGATGGGGCAGAGGATGGCGACGATCTGCGCAGCCTCGTCTTCGCTCAGGATCAGCGGCGGCACCAGGCGGATCACCTTGTCGGCCGTGACCGACAGCAGCAGGCCGGCTTCCATGGCCTGGCTCAGGATCACGCCGCAGGCCCGGTCGAGTTCGATGCCGAGCATCAGGCCCTGGCCGCGGATCTCGACCACCCCGGCCACGCCGGCCAGTTCGCGCTCCAGCCCGGCGCGCAGGGCGGCGCCGACGCGCGCAGCGTTTTCCAGCAGGCCCTCTTCTTCCATGATGCGCAGGGTTTCCACACCGGCACGCATGGCCAGCGGGTTGCCGCCGAAGGTGGTGCCGTGGTTGCCCGGCTGGAAGACGTCGGCCGCCCTCGGGCCTGCCACGACCGCACCGATGGGCACGCCCGAACCCAGGCCCTTGGCCAGGGGCATGACGTCGGGGCGGATGCCGGCCCATTGGTGGGCAAACCACTTGCCGGTGCGGCCGATGCCGCACTGCACTTCGTCGATCATCAGCAGCCAGCCGCGCTCGTCGCAGATGCGACGGGCGTCGCGCAGGTAGTCGGCGCGGGTCGGGTTGACCCCGCCTTCGCCCTGGATGGTCTCAAGGAAGACGGCCACGACGTTCGGGCGGGTGCGCGCGACGTCCTCGAGCGCGGCCACATCGTTCAGCGGCACGCGCACGAAGCCGGGCACCAGCGGCTCGAAGCCCTTCTGGACCTTGACATTGCCGGTGGCCGAGAGCGTGGCGATCGAACGGCCGTGGAAGGCCTTCTCGTAGACGACGATCTCGGGCAGGTCGATGCCCTTGTCGTGCCCGTACTTGCGGGCGATCTTGATCGCCGCCTCATTGGCTTCGAGGCCGGTGCTGCAGAAGAACACGTTCGTGAGGCCGGACAGCTCGACCAGCTTGGCGGCCAGTTGCTCCTGCAGCGGCACCTGGTAGTAGTTGGAGCTGTGGATCAGCTTGGCGATCTGATCCTGCAGCGCCGGCACCAGCTTGGGGTGGCCGTGGCCCAGGGTGTTCACCGCAATGCCGCCCAGGCCGTCCAGGTAACGTCGGCCCTCGGTGTCCCACACCCAGCAGCCCTTGCCATGAGACAGGGCAATGGGCAGACGGCCATACGTGTTCATCAGGTGCGATGCGGGCGTGGTCACGGCGTTCTCCGGAAGGTCGTGGCGGGGACGGAAAAGAAGAAAGCGGGGTTGCACGGCTGATCGACCGGGTCGATCAGCCATCCAACGCCGCGTTGGAGCTTGATTCTATCGGCCAGATGGCGCAACCGACTCGGAATGCACGGGCGAAAGCCGAGTGACAGGCCGCGATGGCATCATCCGGGCCCAGCGGGAGGCGCGCGAGCGGCCCGCAGCACGAGGGGGAATCATGCGCGTCGCTGGGCATCAAGTCTTATATAAGATATCATTTCTAAGACTTGTGCTGCAGTGCAGCGAATTACACTTCGCACCTGCTCACGCCGCCACAAGCGGCACCATCCCTACGGTCAGACCCGAATGACGACATCCAAACCCCGCGAGATCTTCATACAGGGGATCACGAAAGACGGCCGCACGTTTCGCCCGAGTGACTGGGCCGAGCGCCTGGCGGGCGTGATGTCGTGCTTTCGACCTGGTGGCGTGCAACCCGGGTCGCACATCGGCTATTCGCCCTATTGCATTCCGATGGTCGTCAACGGCATCAAGTGTGTGGTCGTGAACGAGGCGGTGCGTGAGGTCGAGCCCATGGCCTGGGACTTTGCGATGAACTTCGCGCGGGACAACAACCTGCAGATCGCCGAGGCTTGTCTGATCCCGGACGAGCCCAAGCCCCGATCACGCTGAGCAGGACGGTTGCGCGCCGGGGCCGGCGACGGCTGGGTGGGCGCTGGCTGCGCGTTTGGCAAGAGACCCGGAACCCGCGAGCAGGTGCGCTGAAGGAGCGCAGACGCAGCAATGAAAAAGGGCTCGCTAGGCGAGCCCTTTCGATTTGCGCGACCCGGATGATCGACTTCAGGCGGCCAGGCCCTTGATGGCGGCCGACAGGCGGCTCTTGTGGCGAGCGGCCTTGTTCTTGTGGAAGATGCCCTTGTCGGCGACGGAGTCGATGACGCTCTGTGCAGCCTTGAAGAGTTCAGCAGCCTTGGTCTTGTCGCCAGTGACGACAGCCTTCTGCACGTTCTTGACGGCAGTGCGGAATTTGGAGCGCAGCGCCGTGTTGGCGGCGTTCAGCTTGACGTCCTGACGGACGCGCTTGCGGCCCGACGCAATGCGGACGGTCTTCTTCTTGGCTTTGGAGGAGGTTGCCATGCTGGATGCTTTTCCGGGTTCTGCAAAGACGGCGAGTATAGCATTTGTTCTGCGCTGTGGCCAACTTGCGTGAAGACGTGAGCATCCGCTTCCTATAATCGCGGGCATTCCGGCCCCCGGCGGCGAGTTTCGTGGCCGTCCAACCCATGAATCTCCTGCGCGCCGCTTCGACCGTCTCCCTCTTCACGCTCGCATCGCGCGTGACGGGCCTGGCCCGTGACCTGCTCATGGCGTCGAGCTTTGGAGCAGGCGCCTGGACGGACGCCTTCTACGTGGCCTTTCGCATTCCCAACCTGCTGCGGCGGCTGTTTGCCGAGGGCGCCTTCTCGCAGGCATTCGTGCCCATCCTGGCCGACTGCCGCAGCGTGCAGGGTGAAGCGGCGACCCACCGCCTGATCGATGCCGTGGCCACCGTGCTGGTGTGGGCGCTGCTGGTCACCTGCGTGATCGGCGTGGCGGGTGCGCCGGTGCTGGTCTACCTGATGGCCGCAGGCCTGAAGGACACGCCGCATGGCTTCGAGGCGGCGGTCGTGATGACGCGCTGGATGTTCCCCTATATCGCCTTCATGTCGCTGGTGGCGCTGTCGGCCGGCATTCTCAACACCTGGAAGCGGTTTGCCGTGCCGGCGGCCACGCCGGTGCTGCTGAACCTGGCCATGATCGCCGCGGCGATCTGGCTGGCGCCGGCGTTCGAGCGCTGGGGCGTGCAGCCCATCTACGCCATGGCTGCCGGTGTCATGCTGGGTGGGGTGCTGCAGCTGGCGGTGCAGTTTCCGGCCCTGGCACGCATCGGCGTGCTGCCTCGCCTGGGGTCGCCACTGGCGGCCTGGCGCCACGAAGGCGTGCGGCGCGTGCTGCGGCAGATGGTGCCTGCCGTGCTGGGCGTGTCGGTGGCCCAGCTGTCGCTGATGATCAACACCCAGATCGCCTCCCACCAGGGGGAGGGGGCCGTGTCCTGGCTCACCTATGCCGATCGTCTGATGGAGTTTCCCACCGGGCTGCTCGGTGTGGCGCTGGGCGTGGTGCTGCTGCCCCAACTGTCGGCCAGCGCGCGCGACAACCCGGAGCGCTATTCGTCACTGCTGGACTGGGGCCTGCGGCTGGTGGTGCTGCTGGCCTTGCCCTGCGCGGTGGCGCTCGTCGTGTTTGCCAAACCGCTGATTTCCGTCGTCTTTCACTACGGCGCCATCGGTGAGCGCGACGTGCATCAGATCTCGCTGGCGCTCATGGGCTATGGGGTGGGCCTGATGGGCTTGATCGGGGTCAAGGTGCTCGCACCGGGCTTTTATGCGAAGCAGGACATCCGCACGCCGGTGAAGATCGCCGTGGTGGTGCTGTGCCTGACCCAGGCGCTGAACCTCCTGTTTGTTCCGATGTTCGCCCAGGCCGGGCTGGCCCTGTCGATCGGACTGGCCGCGCTGGTGAATGCCGGCTGGCTGTTCATCGGCCTGCGCCGGCGCGGCCTGTATGTGCCGCAGCCCGGGTGGGGGCGCTTTGCGCTGCAGGTGGTGCTGGCCACGACGCTGCTTGGCGCCGGGCTCTTCGGCATGTCGCAATGGCTCGACTGGACGGCCCTGAGGCAGACCCCCTGGACCCGGGTGGGCTGGATGGCCCTGACGCTGGGTGTTGCGGCAATCGTCTACTTCGGCTGCCTGATCGCCACCGGCGTGCGCCTGCGGGACTTCGCACGCAAGGCGTGATGCGGCGCCGCTCGCCTCCCGACGCGGTCGGCCATCGGGTTGAAGTGCCGTGGTCCGGCCCACTACACTTGGCGCATGCATTTCGAGGCGCCCACCCCGCTGGAATACTTCGCGTCCCTGGTGGCCGACGATGCCAGCTTTTCCCTGACCGAGGCCGCCCTGTCGCTGGCCCAGGACGAATTCCCCGACCTTGACCTGGCTGCCGTGCTGGCCGACATCGACAGCCTGGCCGACCGCCTCAAGCGCCGCCTTGCGGCCGACGCCCCGCCGGTGCAGCGGCTGCGCATGCTCAACCGCTATTTCTTCCAGGAGCTGGGCTTTGCGGGCAACGTCAACGACTACTACGACCCCTACAACAGCTGCCTGAACATCGTGCTGCAGTCGCGCCGCGGCATCCCGATCTCCCTGGCCGTGCTCTACATCGAGCTGGCCACGCAGGTCGGGCTGGTGGCGCGCGGAGTGTCCTTCCCCGGGCACTTCCTGGTGAAGCTCAAGATGCCGCAGGGTGAGGTGGTGATGGACCCGTTCAATGGCCTGTCGCTGTCGCGTGAGGAGCTCGACGAGCGCATCACGCCCTACAAGCGTCAGCAGGGGCTGGTCGGTGACTTCGACGTGCCGCTGGGGCTGTTCCTGCAGGCGGCCACGCCACGGGAGGTGGTGGCGAGGATGCTGCGCAACCTCAAGGAGATCCACCGCACCGCCGAGGACTGGCCTCGGGTGCTGCTGACGACGCAGCGGCTGGTCGTGCTGCTGCCAGACTCCTTGGAGGAACGGCGCGATCGCGGTCTGGCTTCGGCCGAGATGGGCGACACCGATACCGCCATCGCCGACCTCACGTTCTACGTGGAGCATGCCGACCAGGCCGATGACCGGCTGGCCATTGCCGAGCGCCTGGACGGACTGCGGCGAGCCGGGCCGCCGCGCCTGCACTGAGGCACCAGGGTGTTACCCAGGCGTTCCGCGGACGGTGTGGCGCGCCCACCCGGGTGACGCCCCCGGGCGCTCAGATCACCTGGGTCGGGTGCTCGTCGCCGGAACGCGCCTCGATCTGGCCGATGCGGTGCACCGTCTGCCCCTGGGCCTGCAGCACGGCGGTGGCACGATCGGCGTCGGCCGCCGCGACGATCACCACAAAACCGATCCCGCAATTGAAGGTGCGGTGCATCTCGGACTCCAGCACGCCCCCTTCGGCCTGCAGCCAGGAGAAGATCTCGGGGCGCGCCCAGCTCTTGCCGTCGATCACGGCCTTGGTCGTGTCCGGCAGGCAGCGAGGGATGTTCTCGACCAGTCCGCCGCCGGTGATGTGGGCCATGCCCTTGACCCGCACTTCCTTCATGGCGGCGAGCATCGGCTTCACGTAGAGCCGCGTCGGCGCCATCACCCGCTCGCGAAACGGCAGGCCGTCAAGCGTGGCGGGCAGGCGATCGCCGCTGCGCTCGACGATCTTGCGCACGAGCGAATAGCCGTTCGAGTGCACGCCGCTGGACGTCAGCCCCAGGACGACGTCGCCCGGCGCGATGTCCCGCCCGTCGACGATGCCGGACTTCTCGACCGCACCCACACAAAAGCCCGCCAGGTCGTACTCGCCCGGCGGATACATGCCCGGCATTTCAGCGGTTTCGCCGCCGATCAGCGCACAGCCCGATTCCTCACAGCCGCGTGCAATGCCGCCCACCACCCGGGCGGCGGTGTCCACGTCGAGCTTGCCGCAGGCGAAGTAGTCCAGGAAAAACAGCGGCTCGGCGCCCTGCACCAGCACGTCGTTCACGCTCATGGCCACCAGGTCGACGCCCACGGTGTCGTGCATGCCCCACTCGAAGGCCAGGCGCAGCTTGGTGCCCACGCCGTCGGTGCCGCTCACGAGCACTGGCTCCTTGTAGCGCTTGGGCACCTCGAACAGTGCGCCAAAGCCGCCGATTCCGCCCAGCACACCCTCGCGCAGCGTGCGCTTGGCCAGGGGCTTGATGCGGTCGACAAGGGCGTCGCCTGCGTCGATGTCGACGCCGGCGTCTCGGTAGGACAGGGGGGTGTTGGACATGGTGTGCTGCCGGCGGTTTGTCGCCGGCCTATAGAATTTGCGCGGATTTTACCGGCCTGGCCTGTTGCCATGCCGCCCGGACCCAAAGGGCTGCCCCACGTCATGACCTTGACCCCCCACCAGAAGCAGGCTGCCGCCTGGCTCGGCATTGCTGTGACCACCGCCTTGCTGCTGTGGTTGCTGGCGCCCGTGCTGACGCCGTTCATCGTGGCGGCCGTGCTGGCCTATGCGCTGCATCCTGCCGTGCAGGCGCTGGCCGCGCGGCGCATGCCGCGCATCCTGGCGGTGATCCTGATCGAGGTGGCGGTGATCGTGCTGCTGCTGGCCTTGCTGCTGCTGATGGTGCCCATCCTCTCGAAGGAACTGCCCGCGCTGCGCGAGCAGATTCCGGTGCTGGCGGTGCAGCTCAACGACCGTCTCGCGCCCTGGCTGGCGCAGTTCGGCGTCAATGTGGCGCTGGACACCGAAAGCATCAAGGCGTTTGTCGTCAAGTACCTCAATGCCAATCTCGAGGACTGGCTGTCCGCCGCCCTGAGCTCGGCGCGCATCGGTGGCAGCTTCGTGCTCGCGATCGTGGGCAATGCGGTGCTGGTGCCGGTGGTGCTGTTCTACCTGCTGATGGACTGGCCCGGCATCGTGAGGCGGGCACAGCACTTCATCCCTCCGCGGCTCACCCCGCCGGTGGAGTCCTTCCTCGGCGAATGCGACGAGGTGCTGGGGCAATACCTGCGCGGGCAACTGCTCGTGATGGTGATCCTCGCCGCGTTCTACAGCATCGGTCTGGCCCTGTTCGGGTTCGACCTGGCCGTGCCGGTCGGTGTGTTCACCGGGCTGGCCGTCTTCATCCCCTACCTGGGTTTCGGCCTGGGCATGGTGCTGGCCCTGCTCGCGGGTGTGCTGCAGTTCGGGGGCTGGTATGGCCTGATCGCGGTGGCCGTGGTCTATGGCGTCGGCCAGGTGGTCGAGAGCCTGTACCTGACCCCCCGGCTCGTGGGTGAACGCATCGGCATGCATCCCATCACGGTGATCTTCGCGCTGCTGGCATTCGGCCACCTGTTCGGTTTTGTCGGTGTGCTGATCGCATTGCCTGTCAGTGCCGTGCTGGTGGTGGCGGTGCGACGCCTGCGCCGCGCCTACCTGGAAAGCCGCCTCTACCTCGGATGACCGGTCCGCGACACGCATGATGAGGCAGCTCCCCCTCGGTCTGGCCATCGACCAGATCGACACGTTCGACAATTTCTTCGGCACTGCCAATGCGGCGGCGCTGGCGCACCTGCGCGGCCTGAACGACATGGCGCAGCCTGCGCCGGTGTACCTCTGGGGCGAATCGGGCGTGGGCAAGTCCCACCTGCTGCGTGCGCTGGCCCATGAGATCGCCCAGCCGGGAGGGCGGGTGGGGTGGTTCGATGCCGGCACGCCGCTGCCATGGCACTTCGACGAGGCCTGGCGCCTGCTGGTGCTGGACGACTGCGGCGCGTACAGTCCTGAGCAGCAGCAGGCGGCGTTTTCGCTGTTCGTGCAGGCCACCACGCAGGGCATGCTGATCGCCAGTTCCGGCTCCGCCCCCCCGGTCGATCTGCCTTTGCGCGATGATCTGCGCTCCCGCCTGGGCTGGGGCCATGTGTTTCATGTCCTGCCGCTGGCCGAAAGCGACTGCCGCGCCGTGCTGCGCCGCGAAGCCGACCGCCTGGGCATCTTTCTTTCGGACGAGGTGATGACTTACCTGTTGACGCGCTTCTCGCGCGATCTCGGCAGCCTGATGCGGCTGCTGCACCGTCTTGACCGCTTCTCGCTGGCCGCGAAGCGGGCCGTCACGGTGCCCCTGCTCAAGCAGATGCTGGCCGAGGAGGGCGCATGAGCCGCGGCCTGTGCCTGTTCGACCTGGATCACACGCTGATTCCGCTCGACTCCGACCATGCCTTCGGCGAGTTCATGGTGCGCATCGGCTGGGCCGATGCCGTGGCGTTCCGCCGCGGCAACGACGAGTTCTATGCCCAGTACCAGGCCGGCCGGCTCGACCTGGACGCCTACATCGCATTCTCGACCGAGCCCTGGCGCCATCGCTCCGCCCACG
Source organism: uncultured Burkholderiales bacterium (assembly GCA_965650765.1). Lineage (GTDB taxonomy): Bacteria > Pseudomonadota > Gammaproteobacteria > Burkholderiales > Burkholderiaceae_C > Caldimonas. Next base: position 40,662 of record CBFGPV010000011.1, on the reverse strand, counting down.
AGCGCGAGGCAGCGCGTCAACGTTTTGTCGATGAAGTCGTGCGTCCCAACCTGCATCGCCAGGCGCTGGATCTCGTGCGCGAGCACCAGGCACGCGGCGATCTTGTGGCCATCGTCACCGCGACCAACGAGTTCGTGACCCGGCCGATCGCCGAGGTCTTTGGAGTCGAGCACCTATTGGCCGTGCAGCTCGAAACCGACGCGGCCGGTAACATCACCGGGCGGGTGCGGGGCATTCCGTCGTATCGCGAGGGCAAGGTGACGCGAGTCGACCAGTGGCTTGCGCACCAGGGGGCCTCCTGGGCCGACTTCAGTCGCACCACGTTCTACAGCGACTCCCCGAACGACCTCCCGCTGCTGGAACGAGCCAGCGACGCCGTGGCCACCAATCCTTCGCCGGCCCTTGAAATGACTGCCAGGCAGCGCGGCTGGCGTATCCTGAAACTCTTCAATGATCAAGAAATTCATCGATAAGCTGCTCGGCAAGTCCGACACGACAGCCCCGAAGTCCAAGGGCGGCACGCGCGGCGTGTCCGGCAAGCGCGTGGAGGTGACCCGCGACGAGCACGGCATCGACCCCGCGCTGGTCGACGATCGCGCGCTGCGGGTGGTGCAGACGCTGTCGGCCGCCGGGTACGAGGCCTACATCGTCGGCGGCGCCGTGCGGGACCTGATCCTGGGGCTGCGTCCGAAGGACTTCGACGTGGCCACGAATGCCACGCCCGAGCAGGTCAAGGCGCTGTTCAAGCGGGCCTTCATCATCGGACGGCGCTTTCGCATCGTGCATGTGGTGTTCGGGCGCGGCCGCGAGAGCGATGTGATCGAGGTATCGACCTTCCGGGCCTACCTCGACAACACCGCGGCCGAGCAGGTCGAGGGCAACGAAAAGACCTCGCGTGCCGACCTGGCTGGCAAGAGCCACGTGGTGGACGCCAGCGGCCGTGTGCTGCGTGACAACGTCTGGGGGCCCCAGATCGAGGACGCGGCACGGCGCGACTTCACGGTCAACGCGATGTACTACGACCCCCAGCGCGAGATCGTCGTCGACTACCACCACGGCATCCGCGATGCCAAGAAGAAGCTGCTGCGCATGATCGGCGACCCCGAGACGCGCTACCGCGAAGACCCGGTGCGCATCATCCGTGTCGTGCGCTTTGCCGCAAAACTCGGCTTCGAGATCGAACCCAAGACGCGCGAGCCGGTGCGGCGCATGGCCGAACTGCTTGACAACGTGCCCCAGTCCCGCCTGTTCGACGAGGTCATCAAGCTGCTGCAGACCGGCCATGCGCTGGCCAGCATCGAGGAGCTGCGCAAGCAGGGTCTGCATCGTGGCGTGTTCCCGATCCTGGATGTCGTGCTCGACGAGCAGCAGCGCCACGACGGCCGCGAGAAGTTCGTGCAGCTGGCCCTGGCCGACACCGACCGTCGCGTGTCCGAGGGCAAGCCGGTGGCACCGAGCTTCATGCTGGCGTGCATGCTGTGGCATGACGTGCTTGACCGCTGGCAGCGCTTCAAGGCGGCAGGCGAGCCGGCCTTCCAGGCGCTGGGCCAGGCCATCGACGAGGTGTTCAACGCCCGCATCGGCGACATCTCCGGGCGCGGCAAGCTGGCGGCCGACATGCGCGAGATCTGGATGATGCAGCCACGATTCGAGCGGCGGACCGGCAACGGGCCGTTCACCCTGGTCGAGCAGCCACGGTTTCGCGCCGGGTTCGACTTCCTGCGGCTGCGTGCCGATGCAGGCGAGGTCGATGCCGACCTGGCCCGCTGGTGGGAAGACTTTTCGCTGGCCGATGCCAACGAACGTCGCAGCCTGGCCGAACAGGCCCGCGGGCAGGACCAGCAGCGACGCACATCCGTCCCCGCTGCAGCCGGTGCCGGCCCACTCGCGGCCTCGGGCGAGCCTGTGGCCAAGAAGCGGCGCCGGCGCCGTCGCAAGCCCGCCGGTGCGGCGGCTGCGGCCGGGGAGTCCGCCGACCAGCCTGCGGGCGATTGACCTCCCGCGGATCGGGTGCGGCGCATGGATGCAGCCGTCGCGCATGTGGGCCTGGGCGGCAACCTGGGTGACCCGCTCGCCGCCCTTCAACGGGCGGTGGCGCGGCTGCACGCGGCCGAGGGTGTGGACGTCTGCGCCGTGTCCCCGGTGTATCGCTCGGCGCCCGTTCAGGCGCAGGGCCCCGACTTCTACAACGCCGTGCTGCGGTTGCGCACGTGCCTGACGCCACACGCGCTGCTCGACGTCCTGCAGGCGATCGAGCAGGAGGCCGGGCGGGAACGGCCGTTTCGCAATGCGCCCCGCACGCTTGACCTCGACCTGCTGCTGTACGGCGCGACCGTCCTGCACGACGAGCGGCTGACCCTGCCGCATCCACGCATGCACCAGCGTGCGTTCGTGCTGCGCCCGCTGGCCGACATCGACCCCGCATGCCACATCCCTGGGCAGCCGGCACTGGCCGAACTGCTGCCCGCCGTCTCCGACCAGCCCATCGAGCGCACGACCCATCGGCTGACGGCTGCGTGCTGACCGCCCATCTTGTCCGGAGTTTCACCGCCATGAATGCCCATACCCTGCCGGTCACACTGCAGACCGTGCTGCTGCTGACGGCGTCGAACGTCTTCATGACCTTTGCCTGGTACGGCCACCTCAAGGGCCTGGCCACCAAACCCTGGTACATCGCTGCGCTGATCAGTTGGGGCATCGCGCTGTTCGAATACCTGCTGCAGGTGCCTGCCAACCGCATCGGTTATTCCAGCGGCGTGTTCACGCTGGCCCAGCTCAAGATCATCCAGGAGGTGATCACGCTGACGGTGTTCGTGCCGTTCGCGATGATCTACATGAAGGTGCCGTTCAAGATGGACTTCGTGTGGGCCGGGCTGTGCCTGGTGGGTGCGGTCTACTTCATCTTCCGCTCCTGAACGCGGGGCGGGACCATGGACGTTCAGCCGCTGGCGGGATGCCGGCATCTGGTGATCGAAGGGCCGATTGGTGCAGGCAAGACCACGCTGGCGCGCAAGCTCGCGCGGCTGCTGCAGGCCGACCTGCTGCTGGAGCGACCGCAGGACAACCCGTTTCTCGGCCGCTTTTATGCCGATGGGTCTCGCTATGCATTCCAGACGCAGATGTTCTTCCTGTTCCAGCGCGTGGAGCAGTACCGGTCGCTGAGCCAGCCGGGCATCTTTGCCCGTCCTGTCGTCAGCGACTTCCTCTTTGCTAAGGACGCCCTGTTTGCCCGCCTGACCCTGAGCGACGAGGAGTTCCGGCTCTACAGCCAGATGCATGGGCACCTGGCGCCGCACATGCCCGAGCCCGACCTCATCGTGTGGCTGCAGGCCTCGCCGTCCACCCTGAAGGAGCGCATCGGCAGGCGCGGCATCCGCATGGAACAAGCCATCGAGGAGCACTACCTGCAGCGCCTGTGTGACGCCTATGCCGAGCATTTCTCAGGCTACCGCGGGGCACCGGTGTTTGCAGTCGATACCGAACACTTCAATCCAGTGGACCGGGAGTCTGACGTTCACTCGCTGCTCACGCAACTGGAGCGATTCGTCGGCGCGCGCGGCGGGCGCAGGGCAGAGGGGGCCGGCGTGTGAACGTCGCGGGTTGCGGCCAATGGCAGGGGGTGTCACGAAACTGTCACAATACCGCCACTTTTTGCCCGGCCCGTCGTCTTGTGCGCGAGCCGCGCTGCTCCTGCCCACCGCTGCTCCACATCCGACCACCATGATCTTCGGCAAGCTGTTGCCCCGTGAAGGCAATTTCTTCGAACTGTTCAACCAGCACGGCGACAAGATCGTCGAAGGCGCGAGAGCCTTCATCGCGATGGTGCAGAACTACGCCGACGTCGAGGCGCGCGAGCGCCACGCCGAAGAGGTGGTCAATGCCGAGCGCCAGGCCGACAAGATCACGGCCGAGGTGAACCGGCTCCTGCACAAGACCTTCATCACGCCGATCGACCGGGAACAGATCCATTCGCTGATCAACGCGATGGACGACATCCTGGACCTGCTGCAGGATGCGAGCGAAACGATGTCGCTCTATGACGTACGGGCCATGACCGACGAAGTGCTGCGCCTGGCCGACCTCAGCGCCAAGTGCTGCGAACGGGTGCGTCACGCCGTGTCGTTGCTGGCGGACCTCAGCAAGCATGACGCCGCCGAGGCAGCCATCAAGACCTGCGAGGAGATCGACAAGCTCGAATCCGATGCCGACCGTGTCATGCGCGCGGCCATGTCCAAGCTTTTCCGCGAGCAGGAGGACGTGCGCGAGCTGATCAAGCTCAAGGCGATCTACGAGCAGCTCGAGTCGATCTCCGACCGCTGCGAGGACGTGGCCAACCTGATCGAGGGCATCGTCCTCGAGAACTCCTGAGCGCAGGCTCGACGGCTCGGAGACAGCGCGCATGGATGCGGTTCAGGTCGGGTTCTGGGTGGTCGTGATGCTGGTGGTGCTGGCCATCGCATTCGACTTCATGAACGGGTTTCACGACGCGGCAAACTCGATTGCCACCGTCGTGTCCACCGGGGTGCTCAAACCCCAGCAGGCGGTGCTGTTTGCCGCTTTCTTCAACGTCGTGGCCATCTTCTTCTTCCAGCTCAAGGTGGCTGCGACCGTCGGCAAGGGCATCGTCGTGCCGGGGGTGGTGGACCACCATGTCGTTTTCGGAGCCTTGATCGGTGCGATCGCCTGGAACGTCATCACCTGGCTCTACGGCATTCCGTCGAGTTCGTCGCACGCACTGATCGGCGGCATCGTCGGTGCGGTGATGGCCAAGTCAGGGGCTGGCGCGCTCGTGGCCGCCGGTGTGTGGAAGACGGTGCTGTTCATCTTCATCTCGCCCACCCTGGGCTTTGTGCTGGGTTCGCTGCTGATGGTGATCGTGGCCTGGGTGTGTCGGCGAACCTCGCCCCTGCGGGTGGACAACTGGTTCAGGCGATTGCAGCTGGTGTCCGCCGGGCTGTATTCGCTGGGGCACGGCGGCAATGACGCGCAAAAGACCATCGGCATCATCTGGATGCTGCTGATCGCCTCCGGCTATGCCTCGGCCAGCGACAGCCTGCCGCCGTCCTGGGTGATCTGGGCCTGCTACATCGCCATCGGCCTGGGCACGATGTTCGGCGGCTGGCGCATCGTCAAGACCATGGGTCAGAAGATCACCAAGCTCAAGCCGGTGGGCGGGTTCTGCGCCGAGACGGGGGGCGCGATCACGCTGTTCATTGCCACCGGCCTGGGCATCCCGGTGTCCACGACACACACCATCACCGGCGCCATCGTGGGGGTCGGGTCCACCCAGCGGGCGTCGGCGGTGCGCTGGGGCGTGGCCGGCAACATCGTCTGGGCCTGGATCTTCACGATCCCGGCCTCGGCCTTCATCGCGGCCGTGTTCTACTGGGTGAGCCTGCAGCTGTTCTGATCCGGCCGCACGCACCGCGCAGGCCGGTGCGGCGTGTCACTGGCTGATCTTGCGCGCTTCCTCGATCTGCACCTCGAAGAAGCGCTGCATCCCGAACGCGATGGTGGCCATCAGCACACCCGCGCCGATCAGCAGCGCGGCGATCACGCCCAGCACCGGCCCCCAGGCAGTGCGCTGGGGCGGCCATCCTGGGTTGTGGCGCTCGTCCCACTTCTCATCAGGCGTCAGGCCGTACAGGATGGCCATCAGCATGCCCTGCGCCAGCATCAGGCCCAGCAGCGGAATCAGCGCCCACGCCAGGCGGTCGTCCTGACCGAGTTCGATTGCGCGCTGCACGCCGATCACCCCCAGCAGCGTGGGCCACGGGTGCAGCCAGGCGAGCACGTCGCCCAGGCCATGCAGATACAGACGGTGCAGGCCCAGGCTGCCGCCGAGCATGGCAATCCAGGTGGCCAGGGTTTTCGACTTGTAGTGGGAGCGGGTCGGGGTGGTCATGCCGCCTACTGTAGCGGAGCGCCCAATTCCCGGAAGTGCAGGCTATAATTTCGGGTTCTCGACCTTGGCTTGATCGGTTGCCGCTTGTGGCAACCGGGCGGGCACGTATCTACAGGGTCGGGGCCAAGAACAGTCAACCGATGCTTTGCGCCTGAGTGTCTCCTGGTGCGGCGGACCCTTCAGATTCAAAGGAAACAACATGGTCGTGATCCGACTTGCCCGCGGTGGCTCCAAGAAGCGCCCCTTCTTCAACATCGTTGCTGCCGACGCACGCAACCGCCGTGATGGCCGCTTCCTCGAGCGCGTGGGCTTCTACAACCCGGTGGCTTCCGGCAATGCCGAAAAGCTGCGCGTGGCCCATGACCGCGTCGAGCACTGGGTCAGCCACGGTGCGCAGCTGTCGCCCACCGTCGCGCGCCTGATCAAGGACGCCAAGAAGGCTGCGGCCTGAGCCCAGGCTCGGTCCAGGCCTGCATCACGTGAACCAGCCTGACGCGTTCATGGATGACGTGGCCTGGCCCCAGGATGCCGTCGAGGTCGGCAAGATCGTCGATGCCTGGGGCGTGAAGGGCTGGATCAAGGTCCAGCCCTATGCCTCGGTTCCCGAGGCCCTCTTTTCTTCCCGCCGGTGGTTCCTGCAACCTCCCGACGGGTCCGGTGCGCTGGCTCAGGCCGCGCGGCGTCGCCCGGTAGGCGGCACCGCAGGCGCGGGCAGCCCGCCGGCCTTTCCCGGCATGCTGCGCATCACCGATGCACGCGACCATGGCGACGTGGTCGTCGCGTCTGCACAGGGCATTGCCGACCGCACCCAGGCTGAAGCCCTGCGTGGGGCGCGGGTGTTTGTCTCGCGGGCGAGCTTTCCCACGGCCGAAGCGGGCGAGTACTACTGGGTCGACCTGATCGGCCTGGCCGTCGTGAACCGGCAGGGTGAATCGCTCGGTACCGTGGCTGACCTGCTCGACACCGGCGCGCACAGCGTGCTGCGTGTGCTCGATGCCTCCAGCGATCCGGCGCTCGAACGATTGATCCCGTTTGTCGCGGCCTACGTCGACGACGTCGACCTCCCGAACCGCCGCATCACCGTCGACTGGGGCCTGGACTACTAGGTCGGCCCCGTGCGCTTCGACGTCATCACCCTGTTCCCCGAGCTCTTCGAGCCCTTCCTGAGGCACGGCGTCACGCGGCGTGCCTATGAAGGCGGGCGGGTCGATGTGCGCCTGTGGCCCTTGCGGGACTTTGCCGAAGACGCGTATCGACGCGTCGACGACCGGCCGTACGGCGGCGGTCCCGGCATGGTGATGCTGGTCGAGCCCCTGGTGCGTGCCGTGCAGGCGATCCGCGCCGACCGCGCCGATGCTGCGCCGGTGGTGCTGTTCACGCCCACCGGCGAGCGTATCGGGCAGGGGCTGATGCAGGCGTGGGCTGCCGCAGAGGGGGCCATCCTCGTCTGCGGGCGCTACGAAGGCATTGACCAGCGCTTCATTGACAGCCATGTCGATGTGGAGCTCAGCCTCGGCGACTTCGTGCTGTCCGGTGGCGAGCTTCCCGCAATGGTCCTGCTGGACGGGATCGCCCGGTTGCAGCCAGGCGTGCTCAACGACGCGCAATCCCACCTGCAGGACAGCTTCAGCGACGGCCTGCTCGACTGTCCGCACTACAGCCGCCCCGAGGTGCTGGAAGCGCCGCATGGACGACAGGAGGTGCCGCCCGTGCTGCTGTCGGGTCACCATGCCGAGATCGCGCGCTGGCGCCGCCAGGAAAGCCTGCGGCTGACCGCCCTGCGGCGGCCCGACCTGCTGCAGCAGGCGCGTGCCCAGGGGCGATTGTCCCGGGCCGATGAGCAGTTCCTGCGCTCCCTGCCTGCGCCTGGCGCCGCGCCGGCCGGTGCACCGCAGCCGTCCGCCCCGGCTGCAACAAAACCGGTCAAACAGCCTCCGTCTTGAGCTATACTCGTGGGCTTTTCGATCCTCTGCCAAGCCACGACCCGTGTAGCGTTGGCATGATCACCTAGGAGAAATCATGGATCTCATCGCTCAACTCGAGCAGGAAGAAATCGCTCGACTGAACAAGACCATCCCGGCCTTCGCCCCTGGCGACACCGTGATCGTCAACGTGAACGTCGTTGAAGGCACCCGCAAGCGCGTGCAGGCTTATGAAGGTGTGGTGATTGCCAAGCGCAATCGCGGCCTGAACTCCAGCTTCATCGTCCGCAAGATTTCCAGCGGCGAAGGTGTGGAACGTACGTTCCAGCTGTACAGCCCGCTGATCGCCTCGATCGAGGTCAAGCGCCGCGGCGACGTCCGCCGTGCCAAGCTGTACTACCTGCGCAGCCGCAGCGGCAAGTCGGCCCGCATCAAGGAAAAGCTGTCCTGATCGTGTCGGAGGCCCGTCGGGCTTCCGGCCGCTGCCCAGTGCCCCGGCGCCCAATGCGCCAGGGGCATTCAGGCTGCACGATGGCTCAAGACACCGCCTCTGGCAGACTGCCGAGGCGGTTTTTTCATTTCAGGTTCCCATGGCGCTGATCTTCAATCCTCAGGATCTTCCGGTGGTCGGTGTGGACAGCCACCTGCCTGCGGTGGACGCCGAACGACTGCACCCCCAGGCATTGCGTCATCGGTTTGCCCAGCCCCCGCAATGGGAGCCCGAGCTGCTGACAGAAAGGCGGCTGGCGGATCGCGCTCCCGCACATGCATCGGTGCTGATTCCCATCGTCATGCGTGACGAACCGACGGTGATGTTCACGCGGCGCACCGACCATCTGCGCGACCACGCCGGCCAGATAAGCTTTCCTGGCGGGCGGGCCGAACCGGACGACCGCGACGCTGCGGCGACGGCCCTGCGTGAGACGCAGGAAGAGGTCGGCCTGGACCTGGCGCACGTCGACGTGATCGGGCAACTGCCGATCTACACCACCGTCACGGCGTTTCTGGTCACGCCTGTGGTGGCGCTGGTGCGGCCGGGCTTCCAGACCCAGCCGGACCCATTCGAGGTGGCCGAGGTGTTCGAGGTGCCGCTGGCCTACCTGATGCAGCCGGCCCATCATCGACGTCATGCCTTCGACTTCGCGGGCGAACGGCGTGAGTTCTTCTCGATGCCCTGGACCTCGCCGGAGGCGGCCCGCACGTACTTCATCTGGGGCGCCACGGCCGCCATGCTGCGCAACTTCTACCGCTTCCTGGCGGCTTGAGTCCTGGCGCGGCCGCTATCATGCCGGCCATGAGTTTTTTCTCCGTCCTGCTGGCCCTGCTGATCGAGCAACTCAAGCCCCTGCGCGGCGGCAATCTGGTTCATGAAGGCCTGGCGGGATGGGTCAAATGGACTGGCCGCAACTTCGATGCCGGGCGCGACATCCATGCCTGGGTCGTCTGGACCATCACCGTGATCGTGCCGGCCGTGCTGGCGTGGCTGGTGTACTACGCGATCGGGCAGGTGAGCCTGCTGCTGGCGCTCGCATGGAACGTGTTGGTGCTCTACCTCACACTGGGGTTTCGCCAGTTCAGCCACTATTTCACCGACATCCGCGATGCGCTCGAGCGAGGGGATGAATTCCGGGCGGGGCAGTTGCTGGCCGAATGGCGTCACCTGGATGCCAGCGAGCTGCCGCGCAATGAATTGCTGCGCCATGTCATCGAGCATTCGCTGCTGGCCGCGCACCGCCACGTCTTTGGCGTGTTCTTCTGGTTCATCGTCTTGTCTGCCGTGGCCCTGGGGCCGGCGGGTGCCGTGCTCTACCGGATGGCTGAATTCTCGGCCCGGTTCTGGGCCTACAAGAGCCGCACGGTCGGTGCGCCCACGAACCCGCGCCTGATGGAGCTTGCGCAGCAGTTGTTCGCCTGGCTGGATCACGTGCCGGCGCGGCTCACAGCCTTCGGTTTTGCGGTGGTGGGCAATTTCGAGGAAGCCATCGAGAGCTGGCGGCGGCATGCGGGCATGTGGCGCTACGCGAACGACGGCATCATTCTGGCGTCGGCGGCCGGCGCAGTCGGCGTCCAGCTGGGCGGCAGCAGTGCGCCGGGCCTGACGCCCGATCGCTCCAAGACCTTCGAGGCCGGTGCGCTGGTCGAAGCGGTCGATGCGGCCGGCTCGACCACCGGGGCGGTGCCTGAACTGCATCACCTGCGCAGCATCGTGGGCCTGGTGTGGCGCTCGGTCGTCCTGTGGATGCTGCTGCTGGCCTTGCTGACGCTGGCCAACCTGATCGGCTGAGCCCGGCCGCCCGACGCATCTGCATTGGGGGTGGGGCGTCGGCACGCAGACTACCAGCGGGTCTGTGACAACTCCTGGTGCAGCTCGCCGTAGATCCGGTAGCGTGACTCGCTGATCTGCCCGGCCTCCACCGCCGCGCGCACGCCGCAGCCGGGCTCGTGCAGATGCGTGCAGTTGTAGAAACGGCAGTGGTTGGCGGGTTCCCGCAGGTCCGGCATGTAGGCGGCCAGCCGCCCCGCGTCGATCTGACGCAGCCCGAACTCCTGGAATCCCGGAGAGTCGATGAGCCCGACCTGGCGCTGCGCGTCCATCCAGTACCACTGTGTCGTGGTGGTGGTGTGCCGGCCCGAGTTCAGCGCCTGCGAAATCTCGCCGACCTGGGCCTGGGCCTGCGGCACCATCAGGTTGATCAGGGTGCTCTTGCCGGTACCCGACGGGCCCAGCACCAGCGTGTGACCGGCCGACAGGCGCGGGCCGAGCCGTTCGCGCGCAGCGTCCGGATGGGCCTTGAGGGCGGCTTCCAGCACCTCGTAGCCCATCGCCAGGTAGGGGGCCAGGCGCTCGCGTGCCGCCTGAGCCTGCGGCAGGTCGGTCTTGTTGAGCAGGATGATCGCCGGGATGCCGGCATGCTCGGCGGCGATCAGCGATCGACTGAGCTGGGATTCGCTGAAGACCGGCTCGCTGGCCACCAGGATCAGGATCTGGTCGAGGTTGGCCGCAAACGACTTGGTCTTCCATTCGTCCTGGCGAAACAGCAGGTTGCGCCGCGGCTCGATCGCCTCGATCACACCTTCATCACTGCCCTGGGCCCCAGCGGCGTGCCAGCGCACGCGGTCGCCCACCACACAATCGCTTTTCTTGCCGCGCGGGTGGCACAGCAGCCGGTGGCCTTCGGGAGTTTCGACGATGTAGTGCCGGCCATGCCCGGCCACGACCAGGCCGGTATCGAGCTCGAGGTGTTTGCTCAAGATCGGTCAGCCGACAAGCGCGTCGGCCTTGGCCGCGCAGATGAAGTCGTTGAGCGAGATGCCGCCGACCGAGTGGGTGTTGAAGCGCACCCGGCAACTGGCGTAGCTCACCTGCAGGTCGGGGTGGTGGTCTTCGGCATGGGCCACCCAGGCCAGGGCGTTCACGAAGGCGATCGTCTGGTGGTAGTTGGCAAAGCGGAAGGTTCTCTCGATCGCAGCGTCGACCAGCGCCCAGTCGGGCAGCTCGCGCAGGTGCGCAGCGATGTCGGCGGGGCTCATGGGCTGACCGCCGTCGAGGGCCTGGCATTTCTGTTGGGCGAGGGGATTCATGCGGGTGAGCTGATCAGCGATTGCATGGCGGCCAGCCGCTGGGCGGCCGGCGGGTGGGAATAGTAGAAGCGCACATACACCGGGTCGGGCGTCAGCGTGGAGGCATTGTCCTCATAGAGCTTGAGCAGTGCATTGGCAAGATCCCGCCCGCTGGACTGGGCGCAGGCATAGGCGTCGGCCTCGAACTCCTGCCGGCGTGACAGGCCCGACAGCAGGGGCGAGACGAAAAACAGGAAGGGCGGGCCGGCCATCATGAACAGCAGCAGCGCGAGCGCGTCGTTGGGTGCGGCCAGATTGGGCGATACGCCCAACCCCACGTAGAACCACGCCTGCTGCGCCAGCCAGCCCAGCAGCGCGAAGCCCACCAGACTGACGGCAAACACCGTGACCACCCGTTTGAGCACATGGCGGTGCCTGAAATGGCCCAGCTCATGAGCCAGCACGGCCTCGACCTCGGCCGGCGCCAGCTTGTTGAGCAGGGTGTCGAAAAACACCACACGCTTGGCGGCACCGAACCCTGTGAAGTAGGCATTCCCGTGGGCCGAACGCCGCGAGCCGTCCATCACGAACAGGCCCTGGGCCGAGAACCCGCAGCGGGCCATCAGACCCTCGACCCGCTGTCGCAGGGCGTCATCCTGCAAGGGCTCGAACTTGTTGAACAGCGGCGCGATCACCGTGGGGTAGACCACCAGCATGCTCAGGTTGAACACCACCCAGGCGCCCCAGGCCCAGACCCACCACAGCCCGCCGGCCGCTCCCATCAGCCACAGGATCAGCGCGGCGATCGGCAGGCCGAAGACGGCGCCCACGACCACGCCCTTGATCAGGTCGGCCACGAACAGGCGGGGCGTGATGCGGTTGAAGCCGAAGCGCTGTTCGATGCGAAAGGTGCTCCACAGATCAAAGGGCAGTTCGAGCAGGCCGCCGATCAGCATCACCCCGGCAAGCAGCGCGAGCTGGTAGCCGAGCAGACCGGCCAGGGGCATCAGCACATCGCGCAGCAGCCCGTTGAGCGCGTCCAGCCCGCCCAGCAGCGTCCAGCCCAGCAGCACGGTGGCCGAAAACGCGTTGGCCAGCAGGCTGAAACGGGCCTTGGCCACCGTGTAGTCGGCGGCGCGCTGGTGCGCCGCCAGGCTGATGGTGCCGGCAAATTCGGCCGGTACGCTGGCGCGGTGCTGCATCACATGGCGGATCTGCCGCGACGTGAGCCAGAACTTGACGGCCAGCGATGCGAGCAGGGCGGCGGAAAAGGCGATGCCTAGAATGTCCGATTGCATGAGGCGTGAGTGTAGGCGTGCGCGCCAACCCTGCTCGAATCACAGAGAATCACGGCCGCACAGGAGCCTTTTTTGATGAACGATACCCCGCAAACCCCGGCCGCGGCAGACGCCGGCGCCGCCCCCGCACTGGCCTTCAGCGACGACAACCTGATCTGGATCGACCTGGAGATGACCGGCCTGTCCCCGGACACCGACCGCATCATCGAGGTGGCGGTGGTGGTGACCGATCCCCAGCTCACGATGCGTGTCGAAGGGCCGGTGTTCGCGATCCACCAGAGCAACGAGACGCTCGATCGCATGGACGCCTGGAACAAGGGCACACACGGCAAGTCCGGCCTGATCGACCGCGTCAAGGCCTCCACCGTGGACGAAGCCCAGGCCGAAGCCCAGGTGATCGAGTTCCTCAAGCGCTACGTCTCCAAGGGGCAGTCGCCGATGTGCGGAAACTCCATCTGCCAGGACCGGCGGTTCCTCGCGAACTACATGCCGCGGCTCGAGGGCTTCTTCCACTACCGCAACCTCGATGTGAGCACGCTGAAGGAGCTGGCCAAACGCTGGAAGCCCGGCATCATGGCCGGTTTCAAGAAGGCGCAGAAGCACACGGCCCTGGCCGACATCCACGAGTCCATCGAGGAGCTGATGTACTACCGCCAGCACCTGCTGGCCGCCTGATCGATCCGGACCACGGCCGGCTACGGCCGGTCGTGGGGCTCGGTGTCGGGCGCGCGCTCCGATTCCGGGGCGTCCGGCCGGCCACCCTCGGCCGCCGGGCGGGGCTGTGACTTCATGTCGTGCACCAGTTTCCAGGCCAGCCAGCCCAGTGCGGCCACGGCCAGCGTCAGCACGGCCCAGAGGGTCCAGCGCCGCTGCTCCGCAGGCGATGCCTCCAGGATGCGCTCATCCAGGCTGCGTGGCGCCACCTCGCGTGCCTGCAGCGGCCCCAGGCTGGCCAGCGGCAGCCGGGCCGCATCGCCGGGCTTGTAGCCGGGCACCATCGTGGCCACGTCGATGAAACGCGGTGTGGCGTTTTCTCGCCCGATCGCCAGCTGGAACGACCCGCCACCCTGTGCGGCAAAGACGATCTCGCGGGGTTGCCAGGCGAGCGTGGCTTCGAGCGGGGCGCCTGCCAGTGCGGCAGCGTCATGCAGCGCGGTGATGCGCCAGTAGCGCGCGGCCTGGGCGTCCAGCTCGACCGGCGGAGCCTGCAGCTCCCGGCCATTGCGCACGAGTCGGTAGGCGGTATAGCGCGCCGCGGGTGTCCAGTCGGCCCGTTCGCCGCTGCGTCGTTCGATCTGCAGCGGCACCACCATGTTCAGCTCCGGCAGGCTCAGGCTGAGCCGTCGCACCGGCACGCTGCCGTGCAGGTCAAGCGTCCAGCTCGGCGCCGCACCTTCACGGGCGGCACTCGGCAGGAAACGGGCCTGGGTCGCGGCCCAGGCGGGTTCGGGCGCCGCGCCGGCGATCTCGGCCGTGACGTTGCTCAAGGGCAGTGCACCGTCGAGCTGCAGCCGCAGATACTTGGGCAGCACCGACTGGCTCAGTTCGATGCGCCGGGCCGTGACGGCCGCACCATCGGACTCGGCGGTTTCCAGCAGCGTCGCTTCGGCAAGCAGCCGCCATTGCGTCAGATCGTCGCTGCCCTCCAGGCGTGCCTGACTGACCACCCCCTGCGGCTGGCGCGCCCAGTCGATGCTCAGTGCAACGACCCGTTCGCCCTGCGGCAGTTCGGCGCGCAGGCGGCTGGCGTCGACAAGCCAGGCGCGTGGTGCGGCCGGCTGCGGCGGGGCCGTGGTTGCGGGCGCCTCGATGCGGACCACGGCACCGGCGGCGGTCACCTCGACCTTCAGTCCGGGCAGGGTCTGCATCGCGGCCGGCGACGATGCAGCCGATGCGGCAGGTGCCGCCGAGGCCGCACCACCGGCAGAACCGGCAATGGCCGATGCCGGGGGCACGGGGGCCATGGGCCACACGAAGCGCGGCAGTTCGACCAGGCGCATCGTGGGCGGCGTCGTGACGGTGGCGGGCACCCAGGCCAACGGCACGCTGCGGCCCTGGGCATCGAACACGCGCAGGTCGGCCAGGTCGCTGCTGCGCGACTGCTGCATCACGGCCAGGGGCAGGCTCAGCCGCTGCAGCCCTTCGTTCGAGGCGGTCTGCACCGTGGCGACGGTGCGGAAATCCTCCAGGCGCTCCTGAGGCTGGGCCACGGCGGCCGTGGCCAGGCAGGCGCCGACCAGCCAGGCGCCCTTGAGGACGGACAAGAACAGATTCATGGTGAGGACTCCGGCGCGGGGCCATCGCCCTTGCCGCGCGTGCGTGCTGCTGCCCCGGGGGCCGGTGGCAAAGGTGAAACATAGCCGATCACGAGCATCAGGAGGCCCACACCCAGGAAGGACACGATCCGTTCGAGCGTGCCGATGTTGGAAAGGTCCACGAAAAACAGCTTGAGGACCACCACCGCGAGCAAGCCGGCGCCGCACAGCCAGACCGGGCGCGCCAGGCCGGGGCCGGCGCGACGTGTGGCCACCAGCATCACCAGCAGCGCCAGCAGTGTCCACAGGATGGTCAGGCTGGTCTGCACCAGGCCCGAATCCAGCGCACCCTGCTCCCACATCGGCGTGCCGGCCCAGTGGTGCAACGAGCGGATCAGCAGTGAATTCAGCCACCAGAACCCGGCCGCCGCACCCGCGACGGCCCAGCCGCGGTGCAGCAATGCACCCAGGGTCTGCAGGCCCTGCGCCAGGCGCAGGGCGTACAGCACGATCAGCACATGGCCCAGGTCGATCGGGTTGACGCCGGGCAGGTAGGGCAGCGGGGCCATGCTGCCGTCGCTGAAGGCGTTGGCAAACAGGGTCCAGACCAGCAGCATTGCAAGCCACGGCAGCCACAGGCCGAGCCGGAATGCAGCCGGGTGTTCGGCGACCGGCCAGCCTCCGGCCCGGCCGCGCGCGAGCAGCGCCCAGGCAATGGCCGTCGGGCCGATGATCGCGGCCAGTGGGGTCCAGGCTTCGTGGCGGGCGATCGCATGGCCGGCCAGCCCGTACAGCCCGGTCGAGGCCTGGATCATCGCGTACCAGGCCAGCAGCAGCCATTCGGCGCCCAGGCCGCGGCGCCAGCCTTCACCACGCAGGCGGTTCAGCATCCATACCCCCACGCCCAGCACCACCGCGAGTTCGGCCCAGCCCCACTGCCAGGCCAGGCGGGTCCAGAGGGCGGTGGGTGACAGGGTGAGCTGCAGCACGCCGCCCAGTGATGCGAGTGCCGCGACGGCGAGCGCCATGCGTGCGGGCAGGCTGAGTTCAGGCCAGCGCCAGCGCGCCTGCACGATCTCCAGCTTGAGGGCAAACAAGGCCAGCAGCAGCGCAAGCCGCCAGGATTCGTCCAGTGACGCGGCCGGCACAAGACGCCACTCTTCCCAGATGCCCGCCAGGCCCTGCCCCAGGCTCAGCAGCAGCATGCCCCAGTGGGCACCCAGCAGTACCGGGCGCGAGCCCAGTTCGTGCGTGTCCGGGGAGCTGGCCGGTGCCTGCGCGGCCCGCAGATAGAGCAGGCGCGCCGACGTCCAGGCCGACAGGGCCAGCGACACGGCACCGATGAACAGCCCGTTGGCAAAGAGCATCATGTCGGCGTCGCGCGAGTGGCTGCCCCAGAACGCCAGGGCGGCACCGATCTGCAGCAGCAGACCCATCACCGTGGCCCAGGCGCGACCCTGGCGCAGGCCGATCCAGACGATGCCCGCACCCTGGATGGCCCAGGCGGCACCGGTCCAGCGCGCGTCCAGTGCCAGTGGCGTGACCAGCGCCAGGAAGATGACGCCCAGCGCGAGCAGGCCTTCGGTCAGCAGACGCATCTGCTGGCCGCCCTGACGCCAGAGCCAGCGGCCCAGCAGCAGGTAGATGCCCGACATCACGGCGCTCGACAGGGCCAGCGCGTACGGCATGTCCTTGACCAGGGCCGCCTGCAGGCCGAAGGCGACGATCGGGACACCGAACAGCAGGCCTGCATCGACGTAGGGCACACGCCCCGACTGGGACTTCACCAGCCCACGGCTGTACTGCACCGAGATGAACAGGTACAGCAGGAAGTGCGCGATCAGGAAGGGCTCGGTCGTGGCAAAGAACTCGGGTCGGTAAGCGCGCGCGCCCCAGGCGCTGCCGATCGAGAAGGTGAACAGGAAGCCGACGACATTGAGCAGCTTCCAGCTCTGCCGCGACGAGATCCAGGCAATGGCCAGATTCAGCACCAGGTAGTAGCTGAACAGGGCCACGTGGCTGCCCTGGCCGGTCGACGCAAACACCGGCGCCAGGAAACCCCCGCCAAAACCCAGCACGGCCAGCGGCAGAGCGGACTGCACGACGGCCAGCAAGGCAGTGATGCCGGCCAGTGCCGCCAGCAGCGCGAAGGCCAGTCCGGCCGGCAGCAGCCCGTACAGCCTGAAGGTCGCAAAGACGGTGAGATACAGCACGCCGATGCCGGCGCCCTGCAGCGTGAGGCCGTAGCCGCGCCGAGTGTGGCGCACGCGCCAGCCGAATCCGACCAGCGCCAGCCCGCCCAGCGCCACGGCAGCCAGTCGCAGCTCGATGGGCAGCAGCGAATGCTCGGCCGCATACCGCAGCAGGAACGCCACCCCGAGAAAGAGGATGAGCACCGCCACCCGGACGATGGTGTTGCCGCCGCGGAACCAGGCCAGCACCGACTGGCCAAGCGACGAGGTCACCCCCACACTCTGCTCGTCGACCTCCAGGCGGGCGGCGGCCGGGGCGGGCCTTGACGGCGCGGTGCGGGGGGCAGGGGCTGCGGGCGCGGCCGGGGTGTCGACGGCGGCGCCGGGGAAGGTGTCGGCCCAGTCGGCAAAACCGTCGTCGACCTCCGGGGCGCTGCGTGTGGACACCACAGCGGGGGGGCTGACAGGGAGGGGCGGCACAACGGCGCTGGCATCTGGCGCGGCATCAGCGTCCGTGCGGTCGATCGCCAGACCGCTGGCGGCGGCCTGTGATGCGGCGGGCGACTCAGCAGCGATGTCGGGTGTGGGCGTCGCCTCGGCCGGCGCGGCCGACCGGGTGGGGGCCAGGGCCTTCTCGAGCTGGTCGATGCGCCGATGCAGCCGGCCGATGTGCACACCGAGCATCACCGCCACGATCGCGACCGCCAGGCCGACCGACCCCATGCCATCACCGACCACCCAGGCCACGAATATGCAGATGACCAAGCCTAGCCATGACATGCGATCCACTCCCTGGGTGCCTGAAGACACCTGCTTGCGATGCGTCGGATTGTAGGCAGCGCGCGCCGCCGCTCGGCGCATCTGGCCGGCCGTCTGTCGAGGTGTCGCCCGGTGATGCCGGCGGGCTCAGCGGATCGGCCCGTCGGTCGACATGCGCCAGGGCCATTGCGCCAGCGCCTGCTGCAGCACAGCGCTGACGTCCTGACCCTCGACGGCCAGCCCCAGCACCCGGGCTGCCGCGCGCAGCGCGGCGGCGGGCTGGCGGGCGTCGAAGGCCTGGGCGCCGTTCTGCTTGGACAGCTTCTGACCGTCCGGGCCGTACACCAGCGGCGTGTGCAGGTAGCGGGGGCGAGGCAGCCCCAGGCATTGCTGCAGCAGGATCTGCCGGGGTGTGTTGTCTGCCAGGTCTTCGCCGCGCACGATGTCGGTGATGCCCTGTTCACCATCGTCCACCACCACCGCGAGCTGGTAGGCCCACAGGCCGTCGGCCCGTTTCAGCACGAAGTCGCCGACCGCCGTGCTGACGTTCTGCACCTGGTGGCCCAGGCGGCGGTCGCACCACTCGAGGCTGATGTCGTGCCCGTCGGCCGTGGAGGTCAGCAGACGCACGGCCCGGGCCGGCTTGCCGTGCAGGCCGCAGCGGCAGGTGCCGGGATAGACCCGTTCGGCGTGGCGATGCCGGTCGACGCCCTGTGCCGCCCAGTGATCGAGGATGTCCTTGCGTGAGCACCCGCAGGCATAGGCCAGGCCCGCGGCCATCAGGCGGTCGAGCGCTGCCTGATAGGCCGCGCCGCGCCTGGACTGCCACACGGGCGGTTCGTCCGGATGCAGCCCGCAGGCAGCCAGCTGGTCGAGGATGAGGGCATCGGCTCCGGGCACGCAGCGCGGGGTGTCGACGTCCTCGATGCGTACCAGCCATCGCCCGCCATGGGCGCGGGCGTCCAGCCAGCTCGCCAGGGCGGCGACCAGCGAACCGGCGTGTAGCGGTCCGGTGGGCGAGGGCGCGAATCGTCCGACGTAAGGTCCCACGTGCCACTTTCCATCGTCGCTTCGGCTCGCGGCGTGGGCCTGGGCAGAGCCGGTTGTCATGGATGCGCAGGCGGCTGCCAGCCGGTGTGCCGCTCGATCAGGGCCTGGCGCGTGGCCGGACGCTCCAGCTGGTCCAGCCACCACTGCAGGGCCAGGCCCAGGCGAGGCCGCGCGCGGGTCATGCTGCGTTCTTCGCCGGCGGGGGCGGAGCGCCAGGCGTAATACAGCCGGCCGGCCATGCGCTGGCGCGCCACCCGGCGCACGACCAGCCGGCCGACCGCGACATGCTCGCGGATCAGCGGTTCGGGCAGAAAACCGCCGCCCAGTCCCCGTAGCATGGCCTCGAGCTTGGCCGGCACGCTGGGGACGGTCAGCACGTCCTGGCCGGGCAGCAAGTTGACCGTCACCGGGGTGAGCCGCTGGGCGCTGTCGGCGACCGCCACGGCGCGGTGATTGACGAGCTGGGCGTCGGTGAGCGGTTCGGGGACCGAAGCCAGCGGGTGGTGCGGCGCGACGGCATACACCATGTTCAGGTCACCCAGCGGTTGCAGGCTGATGCCCGGCACCGGCGCCTGTTCCCCCGAAATCCCGATGGCCAGGTCGGCCATGCCGTGGATCAGCACCTCCCAGGTGCCGGCCAGCACTTCCGAGCGCAGGCGCAGCCGCGTGCCGGGCCCGGAAGGCGGGTTCAGGCCGTAGAAGGCCTCGCACAGCTCGAACACGGTAAGACTGGAGACGATGCTGTCCACCGCAATGCTCAGCTGGGTTTCCCAGCCGGAAGCGACCCGCCGCACCCGGTTGGCCACGGCGTCGACCTCCTGAAGCAGCCGCCGGCCTTCGCCCAGCAGTTCCTCTCCGGCGGCGGTGAGCCGGGCCTGGCGCGAGCGGCGGTCGAACAGCAGGACGTCCAGTGCATCTTCGAGCTGGCGCACGCTGTAGGTGAGCGCCGAGGGCACCTTGCCGAGCTCGCGCGCAGCCGCGGCAAAACTGCCGGTGCGCGCGATCGTGTCGATCATCGACAGGGCTTCGGGGGTCAGCACATTGCGCGCGGTGGTCATGTCGGCGATGCTTCAAATTTTCCGAATGATGCCATCAAGCGTGCTGCCTGGGAGGGGGGGCTCCTGCCCGTAAATTCCATCCATCGTCACGACAAGGAGTTCAGCATGATCACCCTGCGCAAGGCCAGTGAACGCGGATACGCCGACCACGGCTGGCTCAAGAGTTTCCACAGCTTCTCGTTTGCGAACTACTACGATGCCGAGCACATGGGTTTCGGCAATCTGCGCGTCATCAACGAGGACCGCATTGCTGCAGGTACCGGCTTCGGCACGCACGGCCACCGCGACATGGAGATCATCTCGTATGTGCTCGAAGGAGAACTCGCGCACAAGGACTCGATCGGCAACGGCGCGGCCATTGCGCCGGGCGAGGTGCAGCGCATGACCGCCGGCCGCGGGATCATGCACAGCGAGTACAACCATGCGCCCGACCAGACGACCCACTTCCTGCAGATCTGGATCCTGCCCGACCAGCTCGGCATCTCGCCCGGCTATGAGCAGAAGGCCTTTCCCGACGAGGAAAAGCGCGGTCGCCTGCGTCTGGTGGCTTCACCCGACGGCCGGGAGGGCTCGGTCCGCCTGCATGCCGATGCAGCGATGTACGTGTCGCTGCTGGACGGCGCGCAGCGTGCCGAGCTCAGCCTGGATCCCGCACGCCTGGCCTATGTCCACGTGGCGCGCGGCGAGGTCACGGTGAACGGCCAGGCCTTGAGCGCCGGGGACGCCGCCAAGCTCGTCGGCGAAGCGCAGGTCGTGCTGGAGCACGGGCGCGGCGCCGAAGTGATCGTGTTCGACCTGGCTCGCTGAAAGGAAACCCATGACCCCCGTCCGCCTGATCGTCACGTCCGGCAGTGCGCGCAATGCTTCGCTGAACCGCAAGCTGGCCGCCGAGGCCGCCCGAATGCTGGCCGAGCAGGGCGCCGTCGTCACCGCGCTGGATCTGCGCGAGCTGCAACTGCCGGTCTATGACGGCGACCTCGAGGCGGTTGGCATGCCCGCCGGCGCGGTGGCACTGCGCGACCTGTTTGCTGCACACGACGGTGTGTTGATCGCCTCGCCCGAGTACAACGGGTTCGTCACGCCGCTGCTGCTCAATGCGCTGGACTGGGCCTCGCGCGTGCAGGCGACCGATGGCCAGCCGTCCGGGCTGGCGGCCATCAACGGCAAGGTGGCTGGGCTGGTCAGTGCCTCGCCCGGGGCTGCGGGCGGCATGCGTTCGCTGATGTTCCTGCGGTCCTTCCTGTCGATGAACCTGGGGCTGCATGTGGTGCCCGAGACCCATGCGGTGTCCGCGGCGCACCAGGCCTTCGACGAACGGGGCGCCCTGATCGAGCCGCGGCACCAGGCCGGCGTGCAGCGCGTGACCGCTTCACTGCTGCGAACGGCGGCGGCGCTGCGCGCGGCTTGATACATTGCCGGCCATGGATGCCGCGTTCAAGATCATCACTCTGCTCCCCTGGACCGACTGGCTGGCCCTGGGCTGGTTTTTTGTCGCATGGGTGGCCTACGCGGTCTTCGCGCGGCGGCGCGGCCAGGCCGAAGGCTCGCTGCTGGCCACCACCAACGACTACCGGCGCCTGTGGATGCTGCAGACCACCGGCCGTGACGTGCGGGTGATCGACGGCATCGTGATCCAGAGCCTGTCGACCAGTCCGTCGTTTTTCGCATCGACCACCATCCTGATCATCGGCGGTCTGCTGGCTCTGCTGGGCACCAGCGACAAGGCGACCGAACTGGTGCGCGAGATCCCGTTTGCGGCGCGCACGTCCACGCTGGTCTTCGACCTGAAGCTGCTGCTGCTCACGGCGGTGTTCGTGTATGCGTTCTTCCGCTTCACCTGGTCGCTGCGGCAATACACCTTCGGCGCGCTGATGGTGGCCTCGGCCCCGGACCACCGCATCTTCGAAAGCGGCGAGGCCTCGCGCGAGGAATTCGCCAACCGGGCCGGGCGCGTGGTGGGGCTGGCTGCGGAAACCTTCAACGACGGGCTGCGGGCCTACTACATGTCGTTTGCGGTGATCGGGTGGTTCTTCTCGCCGCTGTGGTTCGCACTCGGCACGGCCGCGGTGATCTATGTGCTGTTCCAGCGGGAGTTCCGCTCGGAAGTGCTGGAGGTGCTGAAGGCCCCCTGAGCCTCGCGATGCGCGCGACTCAGCGCACAGGGTCCAGCGTGTGCCCGAGGGCTTCGCGTTCGTCGAACACGAAGCAGCTGCCGCGGTAATGCTGCGAGCCGGCTTCCTCGAAGTATTTCAGGATGCCGCCTTCGAGCTGGTAGACGTGCTCGACACCGGCCTCGCGCATGAAGATCGCAGCCTTCTCGCAGCGGATGCCGCCGGTGCAGTAGCTCACGACGGTCTTGCCCTGCAGTTCGTCCCGGTGGTCGAGCACGGCCTGGGGAAAGTCGCTGAAGCGGGTGATGCGCCAGTCGATGGCGCCGTCGAAGGCGCCATGATCGACCTCGAAGGCGTTGCGGGTGTCCAGCGTGACGACCGGGCGCCCGGCATCGTCCACGCCGGCATCGAGCCAGCGGCGCAGTGTGTGCGCGTCGACCGCCGGGGCGCGGCCGAGTTCGGGCCGGATGGTCGGATGGTTCATGCGGATGATCTCGGCCTTGACCTTCACCAGCATCTTGCGAAAGGGCACGGTGTCGGACCAGCTTTCCTTCGGCGCCAGGTCGGCCAGGCGCGCATCGGTGCGCAGCCAGTCGACAAACCCGCGCACGCCGGCCTGCGGTCCCGCCAGGAACAGGTTGATGCCTTCGGGTGCCAGCAGCACCGTGCCGCGCAGGTCGCCGGCCAGCGCCCGGGCGTGGATCTGGTCGCGCAGCAGGGGGCAGTCGTCGAGGGCGACGAACTTGTAGGCCGAGATGTTGAGGATGGGTTTCACCGGCCCGATTTTACGTGGCCGAACGGCGGGAGCGCCGGGCACCCAGGCTCCTAGAATCGGGGCATGTCTTTCGTTCATCTTCGCACCCACACCGAGTTTTCCGTCGTCGACGGCACGCTGCGCATCGACGACCTGGTCGAGGCCGCCGCCGCAGACGCCCAGGTGGCCCTGGCCATCAGCGACCTCAGCAATCTCTTCGGCGCCGTCAAGTTCTATTCGGCGGCCCGCGACGCCGGGGTCAAGCCGGTGATCGGTGCCGATGTGTGGCTGGAGCCGGAGGCCGTGGGCGGGGCCGGAGAGCGCCAGCCCAGCCGCCTGCTGCTGCTGATCCAGAGCCGGCAGGGCTACCTCAACCTGTGCGAGCTGCTGGCGCGTGGCTGGACCCAGAACGTCAATCGGGCGCAGGCGTGGCTCAAGTGGGAGTGGCTGCAGCAGCTGGGCGACGGCCTCATCGCACTGTCCGGTGCCGAGCACGGCGCCGTCGGCCAGGCACTGATGGGGCGTGACCCACAACGCGCCCGCGCGCTGGCCTCGCGGCTGGCGCAGCTCTTCCCCCAGCGCTTCTACATCGAGGTGCAGCGGGCCGGTCAGCCGGGCAACGAGGCCCATGTGCGCCTGGCGGTGCCGCTGGCGGCCGAACTCGGCCTGCCGGTGGTGGCCACCCATCCGGTGCAGTTCCAGACGCCCGATGACTTCGAGGCGCACGAGGCCCGGGTGTGCATCGCCGAGGGCGAAACCCTGACCAACCCGCGTCGCATCAAGCGCTTCACGCGCGAGCAGTATTTCAAGTCGCAGGCCGAGATGGCCGCACTGTTTGCCGACCTGCCCGCCGCCATCGACAACACCGTCGAGATCGCGCGCCGGTGCAACCTGTCGCTGGTGCTGGGCAAGCCGCAGCTGCCCGACTTCCCGACACCGGAGGTCGACGGGCGGCGCATGGAGCCGCAGGAGTACTTCCGCTACGCCTCGCACGAAGGGCTGAAGGAGCGGCTGGTGCAGCTCTACCCGGACGAGGCTGAACGCGAGCGCCAGCGTCCCGTCTACGTCGAGCGGCTCGAGTTCGAGATCAACACGATCCTGAAGATGGGCTTCCCGGGTTACTTCCTGATCGTGGCGGACTTCATCAACTGGGCCAAGAACAACGGCTGCCCGGTCGGCCCCGGCCGGGGCTCAGGTGCGGGTTCGCTGGTGGCCTATGCACTCAAGATCACCGACCTGGACCCGCTGCGCTACAACCTGCTGTTCGAGCGCTTCCTGAACCCCGAGCGGGTGTCGATGCCTGACTTCGACGTCGACTTCTGCCAGGGCAACCGTGACCGCGTGATCGACTACGTCAAGGACAAGTACGGCCGCGAGGCCGTCTCGCAGATCGCGACCTTCGGCACCATGGCCGCCAAGGCCGCGCTGCGCGACGTGGGCCGTGTGCTGGGCATGGGCTATGGCCACGTCGACGGCATTGCCAAGCTGGTGCCGGCGCCGCCGGGCAAGACGGTCACGCTCAAGCGCCCGGGCGACAAGCCCGACAGCAGCGTGATCTACGCCCGCAAGGAAGCGCCCGAGATCGAGGAACGCGAGAAGAACGAGGAGGAAGTCGCCGAACTGCTGTCGCTGGCCGAGCGGGTCGAGGGCATGGTGCGCAACATCGGCATGCATGCCGGCGGCGTGCTGATCGCCCCGGGCAAGATCACCGACTTCTGCCCGCTGTACATGCAGCCGGGCAGCGAATCGGCGGTGTCGCAGTACGACAAGGATGACGTCGAGGCCATCGGCCTGGTGAAGTTCGACTTCCTGGGACTGGCCACGCTCACCATCCTCGAGATGGCGCGCGAGTTCATCGTGGCACGCCACCCCGACCAGAAGGACTTTGCCTTCGAGAAGCTGCCGCTGGATGACCGGGCGTCGTACCAGCTTCTCAGTGAAGGCAAGACCGTGGCCGTGTTCCAGCTGGAAAGCCGCGGCATGCAGGGCATGCTGCGGGACGCCAAGCCCAGCGTCTTCGAGGACATCATCGCGCTGGTGGCCCTGTATCGCCCCGGCCCGATGGACCTGATCCCCAGCTTCTGCGCCCGCAAGCACGGTCGCGAAGAGGTGGTCTATCCCCATCCGCTGATGGAAGAAGTGCTCAAGGAGACCTACGGCATCATGGTCTACCAGGAGCAGGTCATGCAGGTGGCCCAGCGCCTGGGCGGCTACTCGCTCGGTGGCGCCGACCTGCTGCGCCGCGCGATGGGCAAGAAGAAGCCCGAGGAGATGGCCAAGCACCGGATCATCTTTGCCGAGGGCGCGGCAAAAAACGGCATTGCGCCGGACCTCGCCAACGAGATCTTCGACTTGATGGAGAAGTTCGCGGGCTACGGCTTCAACAAGTCGCATGCCGCCGCCTATGCCCTGCTGGCCTATCACACGGCCTGGCTGAAGGTGCACTACACGTCCGAGTTCTTTGCAGCCAACATGAGCGTGTCGATCGACGACACCGACAAGCTCAAGATCTTTTTCGACGATGCGGTGCAGAACTTCGGCATCACCTTCGAGATGCCTGACGTCAACACCGGCACCTACCGCTTCGAGCCCACCGGCAAGCGGTCGGTGCGCTACGGGCTGGGGGCCATCAAGGGGACGGGACAGGGCGCCATCGAGGCCATCGTGCAGGCCCGGCAGGAGGGCGGCCCGTTCCGCAGCTTCTTCGACTTCTGTGCCCGCATCGACCGCTCGCGCATCAACAAGCGCGTGGTGGAGGCACTCATCAAGGCCGGCGCCTTCGACGCCATCGAGCCGAACCGCGCCTCACTGATGGCCAGCGTGTCGCTGGGCTTCGACTTTGCCGACACCCAGGCAGCCAACGCCGACCAGGGCGGGCTGTTCGACTTCGGCGACGCGCACGGCTCGTCCACCCAGGAGCCTGACCTCGTGAGCGTGGAGCCCTGGAGCATCAAGACCCGACTGATGAACGAAAAGCCGGCGATCGGCTTTTACCTGTCCGGGCACCTGTTCGACGAATACGCCGGTGAGGTGCGGCAGTTCGCCCGCCGCAAGATCGCCGACCTGGTCGACTCGCGCGAACCGCAGATCCTGGCCGGTATCGTGAGCGACCTGCGCATCGTCAATGGCCAGCGCGGGCGCGTGGCGATCTTCAAGCTCGACGACAAGAGCGAAACGATCGAGACGGTCGCCAGCGAAGACCTGCTCGATGCCCACCGTGACCTGTTCAAGGACGACGAACTGCTGGTCGTGCTCGGCAAGGTCCAGCCCGATCGCTTCTCGGGCGGGCTGCGGCTGAACGTGCAACAGGTCTGGGACATGGCCGCGGCACGGTGCCGCTACGGCCGCTATCTGCGCGTGGCGGTCAACGGCAGTGTGCCGGCGGTCAAGGACCTGGTGCAGGCCCACCCGCCCAAGCGCCTGGCCACCGAACACGGCGAGCTGATCCAGGGCCTGCCGGTGCGGCTGTCGCTGCGCCGTGAACGGGCCTGCGGTGAACTCGACCTGGGTGACGGGGCGCGCTTCTATCCGACCGACGAAGCCCTGCTGCACTGGAAGGAAGGCGCGCCCCACGGTGAGGCCACCGTGGTGTACGAAGGCTGAATGGCACCGGACCTGCACGCTCGGCCCCCGTGTTTGCCGGGGTGTTCCCGGGTGAAGCCCTGGCTACACTGCGGCGCATGACGCAACCAGTGACCACAGGGCTGCTGCTGACCGGAGGGGGAGCACGTGCGGCCTATCAGGTGGGCGTGCTGCAGGCGCTGGCCGATCTGATGCAGGACAGCGGCCACGGCGCCGGCGGCAATCCGTTCCCGATCATCGTGGGCACCTCGGCCGGTGCCATCAACGGGTCGGCGCTGGCCTGCGGGGCAGACAACTTCGTCGAGTCGGTGCGGCAACTGTGCGCCGTGTGGGAAGGCTTTCATGCCGAGCAGGTCTACCGGGCCGATTCCTTCGGCGTGATTCGCACGGGGGCACGCTGGTTGTCGATGCTGTCGCTGGGCTGGGTGATCGCCCGCTGGCACCGCGCCCGACCGCGCTCGCTGCTGGACAACGCCCCGCTGGCCGAGCTGCTGTCGAACCTGCTCGAAATGCGCCGGATCGACTATGTGATGCGCCAGGGCCACCTGCGGGCGCTGGCCGTCACGGCCTCGAGCTACACCACCGGCCATCACGTCACCTTCTACCAGAGCCGCGAGAACATCCTGCCCTGGACCCGCACGCAGCGCGTGGCCGTGCGCACGCGCATCACCCGGGATCACCTGCTGGCGTCGTCGGCCATTCCCTTCGTGTTTCCGGCCACGGCCCTGCCGTTCGAGGGCGACTCGGAGTACTTCGGCGACGGCTCGATGCGTCAGACCGCCCCCGTGTCACCGGCGGTGCACCTGGGTGCACAACGCATCCTGGTGATCGGCGCAGGCCGCATGCATGAGCCGGCCGACCGGCTGCGGCGGGTCTCGCGCGAGTATCCGAGCCTGGCCCAGGTGGCAGGCCATGCGCTGTCGAACATCTTTCTCGATGCGCTGTCGGCGGACGTCGAGCGCCTGCAGCGCATCAACAACACGCTGTCGCTGCTGAGCCCCGAGGCCCGCAGCCGCACCGCCCTGCGACCGATCGATGTGCTCGTGATCGCACCAAGTCAACGCCTGGACGACATCGCGGGGCGCCATGTGGGTGATCTGCCCGCGCCGATCCGCGCGCTGCTGCGCGGCATCGGTGTGTCGACCGATCCACGTGACGGTCGGGGCTCGGCGCTGGCAAGCTACCTGCTGTTCGAGCCTGGCTACACGGTGGAACTGATGCGCCTGGGTCGTGACGACACGCTGGCACGGCGCGATGAGGTCTTGCGGTTTTTCGGCTGGGACCAGCCGGCGCACGGGCGTGCAGCCGCCTGACGGCCGGGTGCAGAAGGCAAAACGCCCCTGCAGGGCAGGGGCGTCGGCGCTAAGCTCGGGCGAAGCCGCTTACTTCTTCGGTGCGGCCTTGTCGGTGGCCTTGTCAGCCGGCTTGTCGGCCGCCTTGGCCGCGGCGCCGTCGTACGAGGCACCGTTCACCGTCAGACCTTCGCTGGACAGGCGCGCCGCGCTGCCAGGGCCCACGCCGGGGACCCGGTCGATGAGGTCGTTCCAGTCCTTGAAGGCGCCGGTCTTGCGGGCTTCGAGGATCTTGGTGGACATCTTGGTGCCCACGCCCTTGACGGTTTCGAGCTGGGCCTGGTCGGCCTTGTTGACATCGACGGCCGCCATGGCCAGGGTGGTGATGCAGGCCAGCACGCCGGCCATGAGTTGCTTCAACATGCGATTTCCTCCCCTTTCGGGTTTCGTTGTGAGTGAGTGCCTTCCGGAGGACCCTTCAGGCAACGCGCAGTCTAGGCAAGGTCGATGTAACCGTCTTGCCACATCCGGGTCTTTGATGTGACCGTGGGTTTCAGCTGTGAGGATTTTCAGCCTGTGATGCGGGTGTGCCAGCGTAGGCCAGCGCCATGGTGATGCCGGTGAGCATCAGCAGCGGCAGCCCGAAGGCCGAATCGCGCAGCACCACGTTGAAGAGCCCGCCGAAGCCGACGGTGAACCACACCAGCAGCGCCGGTGCACCTGCCGAGGCGGGCGCCTTCCAGGCCACGAGGATCTGACGTGCGGCGACCAGCAGAGCCAGCGCCAGCCCCAGCCAGCCCACCTGGGCCGCGATCTGGAGGTATTCGTTGTGGGCGGTGACATGGCGGTGCAGGTAGTCGGGACCGCGCTTGCGCCACTCGCCCAGCCAGGCGCCAGCGCCGTGGCCGAGCAGCGGCCGGTCCTCGATCATGGCCAGGGTGGCCTGGATCATGTGCGAGCGTGTGCCCCAGCTGGTGTATTCGGTCGACCCGGCCTTGAACTTGTGCAGCGCCTCGACTCCCTCCCGGAAGCGCTCCTGCATGTTGGTGGACAGGTTCCAGGCGGCCAGGGTGCCGGCCACCACGGCCAGCACGACCAGCACCACCTGCAGCCACGAGCGGGTGGCCAGCAGGGCGGCACACACCAGCGACAAGGGCAGCGCCAGCATGGCCGCGCGCGAAGGCATCTGCCACACCAGGCCGATACCGATCACCACGACCCCCAGCAGCCAGAACAGCCGCTCGCCACGGTGCCGGCCGGGGCTGACTTCGAGAGCGCGGAACAGGCACAGCGCAGCCCCGAGCGTGAGCAACAGGGCGTTCGAGATGCTGCGATTGCCGTCATAGTGGCGCAGGTTGTGCCAGAGCCGGAAGTCAGGCAGCAGCTGCACGCCCTTGAGCAGCAGCAGGCAGCCGCAGACGACGGACACGGCAGCGAAGGTGGTCAGGGCCACACGGGCCTGGCTGGTGCTGACCAGGCTGGGCACGATGAAGATCAGCACCAGCAGGCCGTAGTGCCACCAGTGCGAGACGATCTCGTCGGTCGGGGCCGGGCTCCACAGCCCCGAGAGGGCGAGCAGGGCCAGGAAGGCCAGGGCCGCCCAGGCGCCGGGCAGGGCCAGGGCACGGCGCAGTCGTGGGCCCCGGCCGGGCAGGGCGGCGAACAGCACGATCAGCAGCAGGCCGAACAGGTAGCTCATGCCGATGGGCATGTAGACCGTGGCCACGCTCAGGCTGGCCACGATGCTCAGCAGGCGGTCGGTCGAGCGCGGTACGTCAACACTCGGCAGGGTGATCGCATTCATGGGGGCACAGCGCAGGGGGGGCAGGGGGAGTCAGCGGGTGCATCGCTGTGGTCGCATCAGCGGCCACGGCCTGAGGTCACTGCCAGTGGGCGGCGATCCAGGGGGCGGGCCTGACGAAGCGCATGAACCGGTTGCGCCGCCCGGCAAGCGCATCGGGTGGATTGACCTCGCCGTGGAAGATCAGGATGCGTGCACCCGACGGAATGACCGGCTCGCGCCAGTAGTTGGTCGGCCAGGGCGGGATGCAGTGGTATTTGTAGCTGCGGCACCAGTCCTGCGGCCAGTAGGCGAGCTTGCCGCGCTCGTGCAGATAGGCCGACAGGAACGCCTGCTCATTGCGGTGGGTGCGGCGGATCTGGGCCCCATTGGCGCGGAACTCGTCGAGCACGCCGCTCAGGGTCCCCAGCTGGAACCGGTAGACCGAGGAGTTGCCGGTCACCCGCCAGGGGCGCTTCCAGTCGTGGATGATGAAAAACTCGCCCGGTTGCTCGAAGAACACGTCGATGCTGTCGACGATCACGATGTCGATGTCCAGGAACAGCGCGGTGCCCTGCAGGCCGAACAGGTCCTGCTGGAACACGGTGAGCTTGCGCCAGCCACGCTCGGGGCTGCCATCCGGCAGCGCCAGCGACGGGATGGGCAGGCACTCGACGTCGTGCACGATGCCGTGGGTGTCATCGGTCAGGCAGACAAAGCGGAACGGACCACTCAGGTGGCGTCGCACCATGCCATACAGCCGGTTGACGTATTCGGGACCGTACTTCGTGCCCCACTTCATGCAGAGCACGACACGGTCGTCGGGCGAACCGGGCGCGCGGTCCGGCAGGGTGGGCTCGTTCATCGGGAGGTCCGGGGTGGGGGCATGGACATCACAGGCTTTCCAGCCGCACGGGCGGATAGGTGTCCCAGCCCTGGCAGCCAGGGCATTGCCAGAAGTAGTGTTGCGCCTCGAAGCCGCAGGCGGCGCAGCGATAGCGTTGCAGCGGCCGGGCCGCGGCGCCCAGCACGCCTTGCATGTGCTTGACCTCGTCGAGGCTGGCCGGTTCGCCCTGACGCGCGATCTCGGCCAGCAGGTCGACCACCGCCGACAGCGACGGTTGGCGGTCCAGGTGCCGTGCAGCCAGGCTGCGACGCGCAGGCGTCTCGGCCTCCAGGGCCAGGCGCGCGCGCAGCAGGTCGACCGAGGGTGATTGCTCGTACAGGCCAGCGAGTCTGTCCCGCGCGGCCTCGGCCTGCCCGCAGGCCAGCGCGCTGGCGGCGTACTCGCCTGCCACCAGGCCAAAACGGGCCGGGTTGGCCGTCATCAGCTCGCCCCAGCATGCCAGCGCGGCCTCGTGCTGGCCACGTCGCGCCAGGCGTTCGCCGGCCAGCACCAGCGGGCGGGCGGCCAGGGGGGCGACCTTTCGTGCCCGGGCCAGCGCGGCCTCGGCCGAGGCGTCATCGCCTCGTGCATCGGCCTCCAGCGCAAGTTCGCAGTCGTAATGGGCGATGCGCTGCGCGAACGAACCGGCCGCAGCATCCTCGAGCTTGCGTGCCATCGCGGCGGCCTGCTCCCACTGGCGCGACCGTTCGAACAGCGTGAGCAGGGCCAGCCGCGCCTCGGTGGTGAAGGCGGTGCCTTCGAGCGCGCGGTAGGCCTGCTCGGCGCGGTCGAACAGCCCGGCCTTGAGGAAGTCCTGCGCCAGGGCATGCTGGGCACGCTCGCGGTCGGCACGGGGCAGGTCCGATCGACCCAGCAGGTGCTCGTGGACACGCACGGCCCGTTCGTACTCGCCGCGGCGGCGAAACAGGTTGCCCAGGGCAAAGTGCAGGTCGGAGGTGTCGGGGTCGTGCTGCACGGCCTCGATGAAGGCGTCGATGGCCTTGTCCTGCTGTTCATTGAGCAGCAGGTTCAGGCCCTTGAAGTAGGCCTTGGGCGAGGTCGTCTGTTCGGAGCGCCACTGGCGCAGGTCGAGCCGTGACGCGAGCCAGCCGAGACCGAAGGCCACCGGCAGCGCGAGCAGCACCCAGAGAAAATCAAACTCCATCGTGCAGCGTGGCCGGTACGGCCACGTCGGCCGAGGGCGAAGATGGGGTGGAGGGGCTGGCGGCGGCAGGGCTCGCCGGGGCCGGGGTCGTCACACGTGCCGCACGCCGGTGCCGCCACCAGCTGGGCACCATGGCCAGCACACCGAAGGCGCAGCCCAGGCCAAAGGCCACGAGCACGATGATGACCATCGGGGCCTGCCATTCATAGCCGAAGAACCACTTCACGGCCGCGCCGTGCTGGTTGTTCAGCGCAAATGCGAACAGCGTCAGGAAAACCGCTGCCCGAACGATCCAGACCAGGATGCGCATGGTGCTCAGTTCAGGTGCGGGGTGTCCACACGGGTCGCAGGCATGGCCGGTGCACTCTCAGGACGACGCCGGATCGGCGCCGCCGGTCGTGGGCCCCGCGCCGGATGAAGGCGTACCGGGTCCGGCTTCGTCAGCGGGTGTGTCCCGGTCGACGGCTTCGCGCAGCGCCTTGCCGGGCTTGAAGTGGGGAACGAGCTTCTCGGGAATGACCACCTGTTCGCCGGAGCGGGGGTTGCGTCCGACACGCGGCGGGCGTCGGTTGATCGAGAAGCTGCCGAACCCGCGGATCTCGATGCGGTGACCCCGCGCCAGGGCATCGGACATGGCATCGAGGATGGTCTTGACGGCAAACTCGGTGTCACGGTGGGTCAACTGGCCAAAACGTTCAGCCAACTGGTTCACGAGATCGGATCGGGTCATGTAGTCGTGTGGTGTCGATGTCGTGCGGGGCTGTGATGAGGTGTCGCAGCGGGTGCGCTGCAGCAACTCATCGCAGCCTCGCGCAGGGCTGCGAGGGCACCGTCAACGGCATCATGCCAGTGACGGTGCCGGAGCGGAATCAACCGTTGTTCTGGTTGTCCAGCTTGGCCTTGAGCAGGGCGCCCAGGCTGGTCGTACCGGCGTTGCCGGTGCTTTCAGCCGACAGGCGCTGCAGGGCTTCTTGCTGCTCGGCGTTGTCCTTGGCCTTGATCGACAGCTGCAGGCCGCGGGTCTTGCGGTCCACGTTGATGATCAGGGCGGTGACTTCGTCGCCTTCCTTCAGCACGTTGCGGGCATCTTCGACGCGGTCGCGCGAGATTTCCGAGGCACGCAGGTAGCCGATGACGTCGTCGGCCAGCTGGATCTCGGCGCCGCGGGCGTCCACGGTCTTGACGACACCGGTGACGGTGGCGCCACGGTCATTGACGGCCGTGAAGTTGCTGAACGGATCGGCGTCGAGCTGCTTGATGCCCAGGGAGATGCGCTCGCGCTCCACGTCGATGGCCAGCACGACGGCTTCGACTTCCTGGCCCTTCTTGTAGTTGCGCACCGCGGCTTCGCCCGGCTCGTTCCAGGACAGGTCGGACAGGTGCACCAGGCCGTCGATGCCGGCAGCCAGGCCCACGAACACGCCGAAGTCGGTGATCGACTTGACCGGGCCCTTGACCTTGTCGCCGCGCTTGAAGTTCTGGCCGAATTCGTCCCAGGGGTTCGGCTTGCACTGCTTCATGCCCAGGGAGATGCGACGCTTGTCTTCGTCGATCTCGAGCACCATGACCTCGACTTCGTCGCCCAGCGTGACGATCTTGGACGGGGCCACGTTCTTGTTGGTCCAGTCCATTTCGGAGACGTGCACCAGGCCTTCGATGCCGGGTTCGATCTCGACGAACGCGCCGTAGTCAGCGATGTTGGTGACCTTGCCGAACAGGCGGGTGCCGGTGGGGTAGCGGCGCGACACGCCGACCCAGGGGTCGTCGCCCATCTGCTTCAGACCCAGCGAGACGCGGTTCTTCTCGGCGTCGAACTTCAGGACCTTGGCGGTGATTTCCTGGCCGACCGTCACCACCTCGGAGGGGTGACGCACGCGGCGCCATGCCATGTCGGTGATGTGCAGCAGGCCGTCGATGCCACCCAGGTCGACGAACGCGCCGTACTCGGTGATGTTCTTGACCACGCCATTGACGAAGGCGCCTTCCTGCAGGGTCTCGAGCAGCTTGGCGCGCTCTTCACCCATGGAGGCCTCGACCACGGCACGGCGGCTCAGCACCACGTTGTTGCGCTTGCGATCGAGCTTGATGACCTTGAATTCGAGGGTCTTGCCTTCGTACGGGCTCATGTCCTTGATCGGACGGGTGTCGATCAGCGAGCCGGGCAGGAAGGCGCGGATGCCGTTGACCAGCACCGTCAGGCCACCCTTGACCTTGCCGGACACGGTGCCGGTGACGAAGTCGCCGGATTCCAGTGCACGCTCCAGGGACAGCCACGAGGCCAGACGCTTGGCCTTGTCGCGCGACAGGATGGTGTCGCCGTAGCCGTTTTCCAGCGCGTCGATCGCAACGGAGACGAAGTCGCCGACCTGGACTTCGAGTTCGCCCTGGTCATTGCGGAACTCGTCGATGGGGATGTAGGCCTCGGACTTGAGACCGGCATTGACCACGACGAAGTTGTAGTCGACGCGCACCACCTCGGCGGTGATCACCTCGCCCGAGCGCATTTCGGAGCGCTTCAGCGATTCTTCGAACAGGGCGGCGAACGATTCCATGCCGGAGGAGGAAGCGGCAGCAGTTTGAGACATTGAATTTCCTAGAGGGCCAGCCTGCGGCAGGCGATGCTTGCAACTTGCGTTGCGGGTTAGGTTGTCGAATCCGGCCTTCCAGCGTGCCTTGCAGCACAGGAGGGAGAAGACCGGGCCCATTCAGCCCGGCACGCCGCAGGCGCACCGGGTTTGACCCCGAGAAGCTTGGCGCGTTGCCGCGCGTGCGCCTCAGAAGGGTCGCCGTTGTGCCCACCAGCCCAGCACCTGCTCCACCGAGGCTTCGATGGACAAGGCCGAGTTGTCGAGCGACAACGCATCTGCGGCAGCCACCAGCGGCGCCACCGCCCGGGACTGATCCCGGGCATCGCGAGCTTCAAGCTCCCGCAGAAGATCGGAAATGTTAGTTGAAAATCCCTTAGAAATCAATTGCTTATGCCGCCGTTCGGCGCGTGTGGTGGCGCTGGCCGTCAGGAAGACCTTCATGTCGGCATGGGGAAACACCACCGTCCCCATGTCACGGCCGTCGGCCACCAGCCCGGGCAGGCGCCGGAACGACAACTGCAGCGCGTGCAGGGCCTGGCGCACGGCGGCATGGGCCGAGATCTGGGAAGCCATCGCGCCCACGTCCTCGCGGCGGATCGCATCGGTCACTTCACGCTCGCCCAGCCAGGTGTGCTGGGCCGAAAAGCGCAGTGGCAGCGCACCGGCCAGGCGGGCCAGGGCGGGGGCGTCATCCGCGGCAATGCCGGCTTCCAGGGCGGCCAGCGCGGTGGCGCGATACAGGGCGCCGGAGTCGAGGTATTCGTAACCCAGCGCATGGGCGACGCGACTGGCCAGCGTGCCCTTGCCCGAGGCCGTGGGCCCGTCGATCGTGAGCACGGGCACCTGGTCCGGATCAGCCTGCACCACACCGAACAGGGTTTCGAAGTAGTCCGGGAAGGTCTTGGCCACACACTTCGGGTCGAGGATACGCACCGGCACACGGTCGGCCGTCCCGGTCAGCGGGTGCAGCGCGGCCAGCGAGAAGCACATCGCCACCCGGTGGTCGTCATAGGTATGGATCGCCGCGGGCTGCCAGCGCTGCAGCGGCTGCACCACGATGAAGTCCTGGCCTTCCTCGACGGTGGCGCCCAGCTTGCGCAACTCGGTCGCCATCGCGGCAATGCGGTCGGTTTCCTTCACCCGCCAGCTGGCAATGTTGCGCAGGCGGGTCGGCCCGTCGGCATACAGCGCCATGACGGCCAGCGTCATGGCAGCGTCCGGAATGTGATTGCAGTCGAGGTCGAGCGCACGCAGTGGCCACTGGCCCCGGTGCACCTCCAGCCAGTTCGGGCCGGTGTTCACCACGGCACCCATCGCGCGGGCGGCCTCGACGAAGCGGATGTCCCCCTGGATCGAATCCGCACCGACCCCCTCGATGCGCAGCGGCTGGGCTGCTTCGGCGGCCAGCGCCCCGAGCCCGATGAAGTAGGACGCCGAGGAGGCGTCGCCCTCGACGTGGATGTCGCCGGGTGAACGGTAGCGGGCGCCCTGCGGGATGGTGAAGCGCTCCCAGCCGTCGCGCAGCACCTCGATGCCGAAGCGCTGCAGCAGGTTCAGCGTGATCTCGATGTAGGGCTTGGAGATCAGTTCTCCCTCGACCTCGATCACCACGGGTGCCTGCTCGGTCAGGAGCGGCAGCGCCAGCAGCAGGGCCGTCAGGAACTGGCTGGAGACGTCACCGCGCACGCGCACGGGCTGGTCCGTACGGGGCGTGCCACCGGCCAGTCGCAAGGGGGGGTAGCCGTCCTGCCCGAGGTAGTCGATGTGGCAGCCGATGCCGCGCAAGGCGTCGACCAGGTCGCCGATCGGCCGCTCATGCATGCGCGGCACACCGCTGACCTCGAATTCGCCACCATCCTGGGCGCTCAGCAGTGCCAGTGCGGCCGACAGCGGACGCATGGCCGTGCCGGCGTTGCCCAGGAAAAGGCGGGCCCGGCGGTTGGACAGTCGGCCGGCCAGGCCGGTCACCTCGACGACATCGCCACGCGTCACGATGCCGCAGCCCAGGTCGCGCAGCGCATCGAGCATCACGCGGGTGTCGTCGGAATCGAGCAGGTCATGGATCCGCGTGGTGCCCGCGCTCAACCCGGCAAGCAGCAGCACGCGGTTCGAGATGCTCTTGGAGCCGGGCAGGCGCACGGACCCGGCGGCACGCAGCAGGGGGGGGAGATCCAGGAATTCGGTGGTGTACATGGGAGCGGGGTACGGCGAGGCGAGGGCGGCGGCGGGGCCGGCAGCACGGCGGCGCGACGGGGAAGCGCCGCGCCGTGGGAGTCAGCGCGGAGCAGGCGGCTTGGGTGCCGACATCTGCCACCCCGCGCGAGCGTCGGACGCGCTGCGGATCAGGTCCTCGAGCGCGTCGGCATTGCCGGTGCGGATCACGTGTTCCATCGCGTCGAGCGTGTGGCGAAAGCGCATCGACTGCTTGAGCACTTCTTCCTTGTTGGCCAGCAGGATGTCACGCCACACGGACGGGTCGCTGGCCGCAATGCGTGTGAAGTCGCGGAAACCGGGCCCGGCCAGTGACAGGAAGTCCTTGCCGGCCGGTTGCTTGTGGATGGAGCTGAAGTAGGCAAAGGCCAGCAGGTGCGGCAGATGGCTCACGGCCGCAAAGGCAGCGTCGTGGTTCTCCGGGCTCATCTTGAGCACCTGGCAGCCGATGGCCGCCCACACGTCGGTGGCTTTTTGCAGCAGCTTCGCATCGGTCTGCTGCAACGGCGTCAGGATCACCTGGCGCCCGGCATACAGCAGCGGGTCGGCATTGTCGACGCCGGCGACCTCCTTGCCGGCAATCGGGTGGGCCGGCACGAAGGACTCGACCTTGTCCTTGAGCACGCGGCGTGCGGCATCGACCACGTCACGCTTGGTGCTGCCCACGTCCATCAGCAGCACGCCGGGTTCAACCAGGTGGCGGATCGCCTTGAAGGTGGCTTCCGATGCGGCCACCGGCACCGACATCAGCACGATGTCGGAGCCCGACACGGCCAGCAGCGCCGATTCGGCGGCGATGTCGATCACGCCCAGGCGCTTGGCCTTGTCGGTCGTGGAGGGGGATTTGCTGTAGCCGACGACACGCTTGACCAGTCCTGCGCGCTTGAGGGCAAGCGCGAACGAGCCGCCCATCAGGCCGCAACCGATCACGCCGAGTTGGTTGAACATGGACAAGGTGCTCCGGGGACTTCTGTGCGGTCGGGTGATGTCAGTGGGTGTCGAGCGGATAGGTGCCCAACAACTTGAAGAATGCGCAGACCGCGCGGAGTTCCTTCAAGGCCGTGGCCACGGCCGGCTCATCGGGGTGGCCCTGCAGGTCGATGTAGAAGTAGTACTCCCACTGCCCACTGCGCGCCGGCCGGGACTCGAAGCGGGTCATCGAGACGCCGTGCTGCTTGAGCGGCACGAGCATGTCGTGCACGGCGCCAGGCCGGTTGGTCACCGACACCACCAGGCTCGTGCAGTCATGGCCCGAGGCCCGCGGTTGCGGATGGCGTTCGGGGTTCGTGACGATGGCGAACCGGGTGCGGTTGTGCGGGTCGTCCTGGATGGCCGGCGCCACGATGTGCAGGCCGTATTCGCTGGCGGCCCGTTCGCTGGCGATGCCGGCCAGGCGGGGGTTCTCGGCGGCCAGCCGCGCACCCTCGGCATTGCTCGACACCGGTCGCCGCTCCACATGGGGCAGGTGGTTGCTGAGCCAGCCGTGGCACTGCGCCAGGGCTTGCGGGTGGGCGCACACGGCCTCGATGTCGGCCAGCGAGTTGTCGCGGCGCAGCAGGTTGTGCCGCACGAACAGGCTGGTCTCGCCGATGATGAACAGCGGCTCGGTCAGGAACAGGTCAAGCGAGCGCGCCACCACCCCTTCGGTGGAGTTCTCGACCGGCACGACGCCGAAGTCGGCGGCGCCGGCCGAGGTGGTGCGGAACACCTCGTCGATGCTGACGCAGGGCACCTTGACGATCGACGAGCCGAAAAACCCGAGGGCGGCCAGCTCGCTGAAGGTGCCGGCCGGGCCGAGGTAGGCCACGCGGGTCGGGGTTTCGAGCGCCCGGCAGGCGGACATGATCTCGCGCCAGATCGGTGCGACCGAGTCGCGCGACAGCGGGCCGGGGTTGTCGGCCTTCAGGCCGTCGATGACCTGCGCCTCGCGTTCTGGCCGGAAGACGACCGAACCTTCCTTCTTCTTGAGCTCACCGACGGCCTGGGCCAGGCCTGCACGGCGGTTGAGCAGGGCCAGCAGTTCCCGGTCGAGCGCGTCGATCTGGTTGCGCAGGGCCAGCAGTTCGGGGGCGGGGGTTTGATCAGCCATGGCGTGCAGCGAATTCTCTCATGTAGTCCACCAGCGCCACGACCCCCGATTCAGGCATGGCGTTGTACAGGCTGGCGCGCATGCCGCCCACCGTCTTGTGGCCCTTCAGCTGCAGCAGGCCGCGCTCGCGCGCGCCGGCCAGGAAGGCCTCGTTCAGCTGGTCGTCAGGCAGGAAGAAGGGAACGTTCATGCGCGAGCGGCACTCGCTCGCCACCTTGTTGACGTACCAACCCGAGCGATCGATGTAGTCGTACAGCCGCTGCGAGCGGGCGATTGCGCGGCGCTCCATCTCGGCCACACCCCCCTGGCGCTTGAGCCACTGGAACATCAGGCCGGCCATGTAGATCCCGTAGGTCGGGGGGGTGTTGAACATCGAGTCGTTGTTCGCCACGGTGCGGTAGTCGAACGCGGAGGGGCAGCAGGGCAGGGCGTGGCCCAGCAGGTCTTCCCGCACGAACACCAGCGTCACGCCGGCCGGCCCGATGTTCTTCTGCGCACCGGCAAATGCCAGCCCCACACGCGACCAGTCAATGGTGCGCGAGGCAATGTGCGAGGAGCAGTCGATCACCAGGGCGGCGCGGCTGCCGAGTGCGGCCAGGTCGGGCAGCTCATGCGTCTCGACACCGTGGATGGTCTCGTTGGTGCACAGGTGCACATAGGCCGCGTCGTCGCTGAGCTGCCAGCTCGCGGGGGCGGGCCACCCGGTGTGGTGATCGGCCTCGTTGCTGGCGGCCACACGCGCCGTGCAATAGCGCGCGGCTTCCTTGTGCGACTTCAGCGACCACGACCCGGTGATCACGAAGTCGGCGGCCGTGCCGCGCGACAGGTTCATCGGCACGATGGCGTTCTGGCCCAGGCCGCCGCCCTGCATGAACAGGACCTTGAAGTGCGGCGGCACGGCCAGCAGTTCACGCAGGTCGGCCTCGGCCTGGTCGCGGATCGACATGAACTCGCGGCCGCGGTGGCTCATCTCCATCACGCTCATGCCGCTGCCGTGCCAGTCGAGCATTTCGGCGGCAGCCTGGGCCAACACTTCATCGGGCAGGGCCGCCGGGCCGGGAGCGAAGTTGTAGGGTCGGGTCATGGGTTCTCGGGCGCGCTGCGGCCTGTCAACGGTGGGAAGGGCGGGGCCGCACCGTGCAGGGCGGCCCCAGACGTTCAAGGCGGGATCGGTCCTCCCGCGCGGTCAAGGGTCAGGACGCTTCGCCGCCGGCGTCCGGCGTCACGTCAGGGTTCGCATCACCCCCTTCGGCTGCGGCCTCGCCGGCACGTTCGGCGGCATCGTTCTCGACGATGCGCTGCAGGCCGCTGAGCTTGGAGCCGTCATCCAGGGCGATGAGCGTCACACCCTGCGTGGCGCGCCCGAGTTCGCGGATCTCGCTGACCCGGGTGCGCACCAGCACACCCTTGTCGGTGATCAGCATGATCTCGTCCTCGGGGCGCACCAGCGTGGCTGCAACCACCTTGCCGTTGCGTTCGGACTGCTGGATCGCGATCATGCCCTTCGTGCCCCGGCCGTGGCGGGTGTACTCGAGGATGGGGGTGCGCTTGCCGTAGCCGTTTTCGGTGGCCGTGAGCACGCTCTGGGTTTCGTCTTCGGCCACCAGCATCGCGATCACGCTCTGGGTGGGCTCCAGCGCCATGCCGCGCACGCCGCGGGCGTTGCGGCCCATCGGGCGCACGTCGTCCTCGTCGAAGCGCACCGCCTTGCCACCGTCGCTGAACAGCATCACGTCATGCTTGCCGTCGGTCAGCGCCGCGCCGATCAGGAAGTCGCCCGGGTCCAGGTCGACCGCGATGATGCCGGCCTTGCGCGGATTGCTGAATTCGGTGAGCGAGGTCTTCTTGACGGTGCCGAGCGCCGTGCACATGAAGATGTAGTGGTCGTCGGGGAAGCTGCGGAACTCGCCGGTCAGCGGCAGCACGACGGTGATCTTTTCTTCCGGCTGCAGCGGGAACATGTTGACGATGGGCTTGCCGCGCGAATTGCGCGAGCCCTGCGGCACCTCCCAGACCTTCAGCCAGTACACCCGGCCGCGGTTGCTGAAGCACAGGATGTAGTCGTGCGTGTTGGCAATGAAGAGCTGGTCGATCCAGTCGTCTTCCTTGGTGGCGGTGGCCTGCTTGCCTCGCCCGCCGCGCCGCTGGGCGCGGTACTCGGTCAGCGGCTGGCTCTTGATGTAGCCGGTGTGGCTGAGCGTGAC
>CBFGPV010000010.1:0-60336 GCA_965650765.1 uncultured Burkholderiales bacterium | reverse complement strand
CTCGACGTCGTAGTTGCAGTTCTGCAGCAGCTTCTGGATGATGTTCTCGACGTCCTCGCCCACATAGCCGGCTTCGGTCAGGGTGGTGGCGTCGGCGATCACGAACGGCACGTTGAGCAGGCGCGCCAGCGTCTGCGCCAGCAGCGTCTTGCCCGAGCCGGTCGGCCCGATCAGCAGGATGTTGCTCTTGGCGAGCTCGACTTCATCTTTCTTGCCGGCATGCGCCGTCATGTGGCGCAGGCGCTTGTAATGGTTGTAGACGGCCACGGACAGGATGCGCTTGGCCACATCCTGGCCGATCACGTACTGGTCCAGGCTGCCCTTGATCTCGGACGGCACAGGCAGATCACCGCGCTGGGCCTTCGGGTCGGCGCTTTCGGCCGGCACTTCATCACGGATGATGTCGTTGCACAGGTCGATGCACTCGTCGCAGATGAACACCGACGGACCCGCGATCAGTTTCTTCACCTCATGCTGGCTTTTGCCGCAGAAGGAGCAATACAGGACTTTCTCGCTGGAGGAGCCTTTTTTCTCGGGCATGGCGTCGGACTCGGCTGGGTACTTGGGAAGCTGAAGGACTGCGAAAAGGGTCGCCTTTTCACGGCCCAGGAGCTTCCTTGGATGATAAGTCAAATGAAAACGGGGCCCTGCACGTAAAAAAGGCCCCGTTGGTCGTCCTGTTTTAGGGGTGGGCGGGTGCTCCCGCCCTCGCGCGACAGCGATGTCAGGCGCGCTTGTCGAGCACCTGATCGATCAGCCCGTAGTCCTTCGCCTCGGCCGCCGTCATGAAGTAGTCGCGCTCGGTATCGGCCTGGATCTTCTCCAGGGGCTGGCCGGTACGCTCCGACAGGATGCGGTTGAGCTGCTCGCGCGTGCGCAGGATCTCGCGTGCGTGGATTTCGATGTCGGTGGCCTGGCCCTGGGCACCGCCCAGCGGCTGGTGGATCATCACCCGCGAGTTCGGCAGCGAGAACCGCTTGCCCTTGGCCCCCGCCGCCAGCAGGAAGGCGCCCATGCTTGCCGCCATGCCCATGCACAGGGTGGACACGTCGGGCTTGATGAACTGCATCGTGTCGAAGATCGACATGCCGGCGCTCACGCTGCCCCCAGGCGAGTTGATGTAGAGCGAGATGTCCTTGTCGGGGTTCTCGCTCTCCAGGAAAAGCAGCTGGGCCACGACCAGGTTGGCCGTCTGGTCATTGACCGGGCCGACCAGAAACACCACCCGCTCACGCAGCAGGCGGCTGTAGATGTCGTAGGCGCGCTCGCCGCGGCCGGACTGTTCGATGACGATGGGCACCATGCCCAGGTTCTGTGTATCCAATGCGCTCATGGCAGTGATCCTCTTGTTGCCCTTGTTGGTTCCGCAGCTCTGATCTGAGGCCAGATTATGTCGCCACAAGAGGCGTGCACTCCCGCACAGGGGGCAATGCACGCTCCTCAAGCAAAAAGGGCGCCCATCAGGGCGCCCTCGCTGGATCGAGCCGGGCTCAGGCCTGCATCAGCTCGTCGAACGGCAGGGCCTTGTCGGTGACCTTGGCACGCGCGAGCACGAAGTCGGTGACGTTGTTCTCCAGCACCACCGCCTCGACCTCGGCCAGACGCTGCTGGTCGCCGAAGTACCAGCGCACCACCTCTTCCGGACGCTCGTAGCTCTGGGCCATTTCGTCGACGTGGGCCTTGATCTGCTCGGGCTTGGCGCGCAGTTCGTTGGCCTTGACCAGCTCGGCCACCACGAGGCCCAGACGCACGCGGCGCTCGGCCTGGGCCTGGAACATCTCGCCGGGGATCGGGGCCTTGTCGGCGTCCTTGATGCCACGGGCCTTCAGGTCGGCGCGTGCGGACTCGACCATGCGCTCCACTTCGTTGGCCACGAGTGCCTTGGGCACGTCGAGTTCGGCCACGCCCAGCAGGGCGTCCATCACGGCCGACTTGTTGCGCGCCAGCACGCGGAACTTCACTTCACGCTCGAGATTCTTCTTGATGTCGGCGCGCAGCGCTTCGACGGTGCCGTCGGCGATGCCGAGCGACTTGGCGAACTCGGCGTCCACCTCCGGCAGGTTCTGCATCTCGATCTTGGTCAGCGTGACCAGGAAGTCGGCTTCCTTGCCGGCCACGTCCTTGCCGTGGTAGTCGTCAGGGAACTTCAGCGGGAAGGTCTTGGACTCGCCGGACTTCATGCCGCGCACGGCCTTCTCGAAAGCCTCGAGCATGCGGCCTTCGCCCAGGATGAACTGGAAGCCTTCGGCCTTGCCGCCTTCGAAGGGCACGCCGTCGATCTTGCCTTCGAAGTCGATCGTCACGCGGTCGCCGTCGGCGGCAGCCTCTGCGGCCGGGCGCTGCCCGAAGGTGCGGCGCTGCTTGCGCAGGATCTCGACCGTCTTGTCGATGGCCTCGTCGGTCACTTCCGCCGACACGCGCTCGACTTCGGCCGTGCCCAGATCACCGATCTTCACTTCGGGATAGACCTCGAAGGTGGCGTCGAAAGCGAGCTGGCCCTCGGGGGCGCCGTCCTTTTCGGTGATGCGGGGCGCACCGGCCACACGCAGTTCAGCCTCGGTAGCCGCCTTGGCAAAGGCCTCACCCACCTTGTCGTTCATGACCTCGTACTGGACCGAGTAGCCATAACGCTGGGCGACGATGCTCATCGGCACCTTGCCGGGGCGGAAGCCGTCGGCCTTGACCGTCCGGGACAAACGCTTCAGGCGGGACTCCACCTCGTTGTTGATGATGTCCGCCGACAGGGTCAGCGTGATCTTGCGTTCCAGTTTGTCGAGCGTTTCAACAGTCACGGCCATGGTGATCTCTCTCGTTTGAATGTGGTGCGCGGGGGGGGACTCGAACCCCCACACCATCGCTGGCGTCAGGACCTAAACCTGGTGCGTCTACCAATTTCGCCACCCGCGCAAATCAAAGAGGGAGCTGACAGCTCCCTCTTGGGTATTTCAGCGAACCGAATATTTTAACCTGCCGGCGAGCCTGCTTCCTCGCCGGGGCGCTTCACACGGAACCAGGCTGCATACATTGCCGGCAGCGCCAGCAGCGTCAGGGCGGTTGCCACCACCAGCCCCCCCATGATGGCCACAGCCATCGGGCCCCAGAAGACGCTGCGCGACAGCGGGATCATCGCCAGCACTGCAGCAGCCGCGGTCAGCAGGATCGGGCGGAAGCGCCTCACCGAGGCCTCGACCACCGCATCCCAGGTCGGCACGCCAAGCTGCCGGTCCTGCTCGATCTGGTCGATCAGGATGACGGAGTTGCGCATGATCATGCCCATCAGCGCGATGAAGCCCAGCAACGCCACAAAACCGAAGGGGCGATCGAGCAGCAGCAGCGCGCCCGCCACACCGGCGATGCCCATCGGCGCCGTCAGGAACACCAGCACGGCGCGGCTGAAGCTCTGCAGTTGCAGCATCAGCAGCGTGAAGGTGATGAACAGCATCAGCGGCACGCCGGCCGCGATGGAGCCAGTGCCCTTGCTGCTTTCCTCGACCGAGCCGGCCACCTCGATGCGATAGCCCGGCGGCAGCTTGGCGCGCAGTTCGGCGAACTGAGGGTCGAGCTGATGGCTGACCGTGGCCGCCTGGATGCCGTCGACCACATCACCCTGCACCGTCACGGCATAGTCGCGCCCCTCGCGCCACAACACGCCCGGCTCCCAGACAAAGCGGTGCTGGGCCACCTGGCTGAGCGGAATCGATCGCCCGCTGGCCGTCGGCACGTAGGCGCTGGCCAGGTCGGTGATCGCATCGCGTTCCTCCAGCGGCTGCCTGAGCACGATGTCGATGAGCTTGTCGCCGTCACGGTACTGGCCGATGGTGGAGCCGCTGTTGATGGTGCGCGCAGCCTGCGCAATGGCCTGGCTGCTGACGCCCAGCGCGCGCGCCTTGGCCTGGTCGACCTCCAGACGCAGCACCTTGACCGACTCGTTCCAGTTGTCGTTGACACCGCGCATGTTCGGGTTCTGCCGCATCAGTGCCTTGACCTCGTCGGCCACGCCGCGGATCACCTGCGGTTCGGGGCCGACCACCCGGAACTGCACCGGATAAGGCACCGGCGGGCCATTGGGCAGCAGCTTGGCGCGACCGCGGACCTCCGGGAACTCTTCAGCCAGGATCACGGGCAGGCGCTTGCGGATCGCTTCGCGGGCAGCCAGGTCCTGCGGCATCACGATGAGCTGGCTGACGTTCGACTGAGGGAAGATCTGGTCGAG
Source organism: uncultured Burkholderiales bacterium (assembly GCA_965650765.1). Classification (GTDB taxonomy): domain Bacteria; phylum Pseudomonadota; class Gammaproteobacteria; order Burkholderiales; family Burkholderiaceae_C; genus Caldimonas. The sequence continues at coordinate 56,123 of CBFGPV010000010.1, read as the reverse complement.
CACCAGCGCAAAGCGCGGCACGCCGCTGCCGACCCAGGTGGTCACGTGGGCCACGCCGGGCTCGCGCATCACGCGTGCCTCGACGCGACGCGTCACGTCCTCGTTCGCCGCGTAGGAGGTGCCCTCCGGGTACCACAGGTCCACCAGCACCTCCAGACGGTTCGAGTCCGGGAAGAACTGCTGCTGGACGCGCCCCATGCCCACCAGCCCGAGCACCAGGGTGGCGATCGTGAGGCCGATGGTGATCCAGCGGTGCGTGACGCACCAGTTCACCAGCGCCCTGAAGCGCACGTAGAAGGGAGTGTCGAACAGCTCGTGCGCGGCACCGTCGGCTGCGGGCGGCTTGGCCTTGAGCAGCAGCGTCCCCAGGTAGGGCACGAAGTAGACCGACACCACCCAGGAAATCAGCAGAGCAGCCGCCGTCACGGCAAAGATGGCGAAGGTGTATTCGCCCACCGCCGATTCGGCCATGCCGATGGGCAGGAAGCCCACGGCGGTGATCAGCGTGCCGGTGAGCATGGGCATCGCGGTGATCTCGTAGGCGGCCGTGGCGGCACGCAGCTTGTCGTAGCCCTCTTCCAGCTTTCGCACCATCATCTCGACCGCGATGATCGCGTCGTCCACCAGCAGCCCCAGCGCGATGATCAGCGAGCCCAGCGAGATCTTGTGCAGGCCCACGCCCCAGTAGAGCATCGTCACGAAGGTGATCGCCAGCACCAGCGGAATCGTGATGGCCACCACCATGCCGGGGCGAACATCCAGGCGCAGCGGCCGGAAGTGCAGGCCCAGGCTGATGAAGCTCACCGCCAGCACGATCACGATGGCCTCGATCAGCACCTTCACGAATTCGTTGACCGAGCGGGACACCACGGTGGCCTGGTCCTGGAACTGCGCCATCTCGATGCCCACCGGCAGCTCGTTGCGGATGCGCGCGGTGGCGGTCTCCAGCGACTTGCCCAGGCGGATGATGTCGCCGCCCTTGGCCATCGAGATGCCCAGGGCAATCACCTCGCGCCCCTGGTGCCGCACCTTCACCTGGGGCGGATCGACGTAGCCGCGGCGGACCTCGGCGATGTCACCGAGCCGGAAGGTGTTGCCGGCAGCACGGATCGCAAAGGCTTTCAGGTCGTCGACCGAGTTGAACTGGCCGCCGACGCGGACCTGCACGTTGTCCGTGGGCGCGTTGATGACACCGGCGGACTCGATCGCGTTCTGCTGGCCGAGCTGGCCGAGCACCTGGTTGAAGTCCAGCCCGAGCTGCGCGAGGCGCTTCTGCGAGATCTCGATGAAGATCTTCTCGTCCTGCGCGCCGAACACCTCGACCTTGGCCACATCCGGCACCTTGAGCAGTTGCTGGCGCACCTGATCAGCCTGGTCCTTCAGCTCCTGATAGGTGAAGCCGTCAGCCGACAGCGCATAGATGGCGCCGTAGACGTCACCGAACTCGTCGTTGAAGAACGGGCCCACCACGCCTTGCGGCAAGGTGCCGCGCATGTCGTTGATCTTCTTGCGCGTGGTGTACCAGATCTGCGGCAGTTCCTTGGGCGGGGAGTCATCGCGCACCTGGAAGATGATCAGCGTCTCGCCGGGCTTGGAATAGCTGCGGATCTTGTCGGCGTACGGCACCTCCTGCAGCGTCTTCTCGATCTTGTCGGTGACCTGATCGGAGATCTGCTGGGCTGTCGCACCCGGCCAGTAGGCCCGCACCACCATGGCACGGAAGGCGAACGGCGGATCTTCGTCCTGGCCCAACTGAAAGTACGCGGCAAAGCCGAGCACCATGAACACGACCATCAGGTAGCGCGTCAGGGCCGGATGCTCCAGCGCCCAGCGGGAGATGTTGAAACGTGACGGGGCCGGGGCCGGGATGTGCGTGCTGCTCACAGGTGACCTCGCTCGTTCACTTGGCCGCGTTGCCTGAACCGGTCAGCGCCACCTCACTGGCCGCCGCGGCGGCCGTCGGCGTGCTGCCAGCGCCCGCCGGCTCGGCATACAGCTTCACTTTCTGCCCCGGGCTGAGCACATGCACACCGGCCGTCACCACACGCTGGCCCGCCGCCAGCCCGCCGCCGATCACGGCCAGGTTGCCGTCGGCACCGGCCACCTTCACCGGCGTCGTCGCAACCGTCATCGTCTTGGGGTCGACGACCCAGACCACGGTGTCGCCCTGCTGCTCCCTCAGGGCCGACAGCGGCAACTTGGTCACACCCGCCACGGCCGGCAACTCCAGCACGACGGTGGCCGTCTGGCCGAGCTTCAGCGGCGCCTGGCCGACGTCGGCCTTGATCAGGTAGGTGCGTGTCACGGGATCAGCCGCCGCCGCCACTTCACGGATGCGGGCGGTCACGGGCTGATGCCCGTTGCCCCACAGCTGCACCTGAAGCTCCAGCCCCTGGTCGGCCAGGGCCTTCAAGCCGGCGACCTGGTCTTCGGGCACCGCAAACACCACGTCACGCGGCCCGTCATGCGCCAGCCGCACCACCGGCGAGCCGGCGCCCAGCACCATGCCCGGTTCGGCCTCGACCGCGGTGATCACGCCGGCCACGTCGGTCGTGAGGGTCGAATAGTTGGCCTGGTTGCCCTGCACACTCGCCTGCGCGCGCGCCTGGATCAACTGGGCCTGCGCGGCCTTCAGCGCCGTGTCGCGCCGCTCCAGCTCGGCCGAGCTGATGAAGCCCTGATCACGCAGCTCCTTGAAGCGCTTGAAGTCGGCCTGGGTCTGATCGAAGTTGGCCTGAGCCGCCGACAGGCTGGCACGGGCGGCCTCCTGACCCAGCCGAAGATCCTGCGGATCCAGCTGCGCCAGCACCTGCCCGGCCTTGACACTGTCCCCGAGGTCCACATGCCGCCGCACCATCTTGCCTGCCACGCGGAACCCCAGCCGCGACTCGGTGCGCGCCCGCACCTCGGCGGCGTACTCCAGACGCGTGCTCGCCGCCTGGTCGGTCACGACCACGGTACGCACGGCGCGTACCGGCTCCTCCACAGGCTGCGGCTTCGAACACCCGGCAAGCGCCAGGGTGGCGGCCAGGCAGGCAAGGACAATGGCAGGCGCTTTGCGCATGGGAATCTCCGGAGGGCACCAGGGCGAGACAGGCGGGGTCGGCCGGCGAGCAGGACGCTCACCCGAAAATACTGACTGACTGGTCAGTAATGTATTTCTGATGCTGATCCATGTCAAACCTCGGAGCGCACACACCCGGCCCGCCCGCATGCGCCTCTTGCGCTGCAGCACGGTCTTGCGGGGCATCGGACAACTCCTGCGGCCTGGCCGCGCGTTCCGTGGACAATCGCGCCCGTGAGCGTCGACCACTACGAGAACTTCCCCGTTGCTTCCCTGCTGTGCCCGGCCGCGCTGCGCCCCGCCGTGCGCGCCATCTACTGGTTCGCCCGCACGGCTGACGACCTCGCCGACGAAGGCAGGCAACCGCCGATACAGCGCCTGGCCGATCTGGCCGAGTACCGCCGTGACCTGCAGGCCGTTGCACACGGCCTGCCACACGGCCCGCGCTGGGCCGGGGTGTTCGACGCACTGGCACCAGTCATGCAGTCCCATGCGCTGCCGATTGCGCTGCTGCAAGACCTGCTGAGCGCCTTCGAGCAGGACGTCACCCGCTCACGCTATGTGGATCGCGCAGACCTGCTCGACTACTGCCGGCGCTCCGCCAACCCGGTGGGCCGGCTGTTGCTGCACCTCTATCGCGTCGACGACCCTGCTGCCCTGGCGCAGTCGGACGCGATCTGCACCGCGCTGCAATTGATCAACTTCTGGCAGGACCTGAGCATCGACACCGCACGCGGGCGCCTGTACGTCCCGCTCGAGGACTGCCACCGCCACCAGGTGCCGGCAGCGGCCCTGCTGGCCCGGCAGGAAACGCCGGCCACGCAGGCGCTGCTCGAGGACCTCGTCGGCTGGACCCGCACCCTGATGCGGGACGGTTCACCACTGGTGCATCGCCTGAAAGGCCGCCTCGGCTGGGAGCTGCGGCTGGTGGTGCAAGGCGGCAGCCGGATCCTTGAGAAAATCGAGCGCATGCAATACGCCACCCTGCACGCCCGGCCGGTGCTGCGTGCCGCCGACACCCCCATCCTGCTGTGGCGCGCACTGCGCATGTGATGGCATCCTGCACGCCCTGCCCCATTCCGATCCGATGACGCCAGAACAATACGTACAGAACAAGGCCGCCGCCAGCGGGTCCAGCTTCTACTACGCCTTTCTCTTCCTGCCACCGCCGCGCCGTGCGGCCATCACGGCCTTCTACGCGTTCTGCCGCGAGGTGGACGACGTCGTCGATGAGGTGAAGGACCCCTCGGTGGCCCACACCAAGCTCGCATGGTGGCGCCGCGAGGTGCAGCAGACCTTCGCAGGGCAACCCACACACCCGGCCATGGTCGCGCTCACGCCGCATGTGAAGACCTACGACATCCGGGCCGAGCACCTGCAGGCGGTGATCGAAGGCTGCGAGATGGACCTCGATCAGAACCGCTACCTCGACTACGCAGCCCTGCAGCGCTACTGCCACCTGGTGGCCGGTGTGGTCGGCGAGGTGGCCTCCGGCATCTTCGGCCGCACCGAGCCGCAGACGGTCCGCTATGCGCACAAACTCGGGCTGGCCTTCCAGCTCACCAACATCATCCGCGACGTGGGCGACGACGCACGTCGCGGACGCATCTACCTGCCAATCAATGAACTGCAGCAGTTCGACGTCAAGGCCCATGAAATCCTGAACCGCGTCTACAGCGACCGGTTCACCGCGCTGATGAGGTTCCAGGCCGAGCGTGCCCATGCGATGTACGACGAGGCGCTGGCCTTGCTGCCGTCGGCCGACCGACGGGCCCAGAAGCCCGGCCTGATGATGGCCAACATCTATCGCACGCTGTTGCGCGAGGTCGAATCGACCGGCTTCCAGGTGCTGCACCAGCGCATCAGCCTCACGCCGGTGCGAAAACTCTGGATCGCCTGGCGCACCCACTGGCGGGGCGCATGACGTCGGGCAACGCTCGCCAGGATGTGGCCGGACCGGCCGGCAGCCCGCGGCTTGCCGTGATCGGCGGCGGCTGGGCAGGCTGTGCTGCGGCCATCGCCGGGGTGGATGCCGGGCTGGACGTGAGCCTGTTCGAGATGTCCGCCCAGCTGGGCGGCCGGGCACGTCGTGTCGAGGCCGACGGGCGCGCGCTCGACAACGGACAGCACATCCTGATCGGCGCCTACACCGACACCCTGCGCCTGATGAAGCAGGTGGGTGTACGCACCACGTTGAGCCTGCTGCGCGGGCCCTTGAGGCTGGTCTATGCCGACGGCACCGGCCTGCACCTCGAGCCCGGCCACCCGGCGCTGGCACTGCTCAAGGGCATCCTGCGCTACCCCGGCTGGACCTGGCCCGAACGGCTGAGCCTCGTGCGTGCCGCCACGGGCTGGGCCCTGCGCGGGTACCGCTGTGCGCCGCATCTCACCGTGGCCGAACTGTGCGCCCCGCTGGCCCCGCGCGTGCGCGCCGAACTGATCGAGCCGCTGTGCGTGGCCGCACTCAACACGCCGGCGCACCAGGCCAGCGCCAGCGTGTTCCTGAGGGTGCTGAAGGACGCCCTGCTGTCCGGCCCCGGGTCGTCCGACCTGCTGCTGCCGCGGGCGGATCTGAGCGCGCTGTTCCCCGACCCGGCCCGGACCTGGCTGATCGAGGCGGGTGCCACGGTCCATTGCGCCCACCGTGTGCAGCGGATCGCCCTCGACGAGCAGGGGCCTGTCGGGACGCGCTGGCTCGTCGATGACCAGCCCTTCGACGCCGTGGTGCTGGCCTGCTCACCGACTGAAGCCGCTCGTCTGGCCGACAGCGTGGCACCGGACTGGTCGGCCACCGCACGTGCGCTGCCTTTCGAGCCGATCGTGACCGTTTATGCGCAGGCAGCCGGCGCCGAACTGCCGGTCCCGATGATGCCGATGCGCGCCAGCGAACGGGACCCGGCACAGTTCGTGTTCGACCACGGCCACCTCAATGGCCGCAGCGGCCTGCTTGCCTTTGTGGTGAGCGGCGCCTCCGACTGGGTAGCGCGCGGCGCGGAGGCCACGCAGGCGGCCGTGCTGCAGCAGGCGCACCGTGAACTGGCGCGCTATCTGCCCACCACGCTGCAGGGCGTGCGTACCATCGTCGAGAAGCGCGCCACCTTCCTCTGCACGCCCGGGTTGCAGCGGCCGGGGTCGAGGCTCCGGCACGGTCTGCACGCCGCGGGGGATTTCATCGCCGGACCGTATCCGGCCACGCTGGAGGGGGCGGTGCGCTCCGGCCTCGCGGCTGTCACGCAGGTGATGCAGGATCTGGCCCGTCGCCCGCGATGATTGCATCATGGCGAAGCATATTTCGCCATGCAAAACCAGCGGGTTCTGAGAGAGAATGCTTCAGATGAAAAAGACCGAGGGAAGCTCACCCAACATCCAGGTGCTCGAACGGGTCTTCGCACTGTTCGACGTGCTCGCAGCGCACCAGGACCCGGTCTCGCTGAAGGACATCAGCGAGCAGACCGGCCTGCACCCGTCCACCGCCCACCGCATCCTGAATGACCTGACCATCGGCCGGTTCGTCGATCGGCCGGAAGCGGGCAACTACCGCCTGGGCATGCGCCTGCTCGAACTGGGCAACCTGGTCAAGGCGCGGCTGGACGTGCGCGATGCCGCGCTCGGCCCGATGCGCGAACTGCACAAGCTCACGCATCAGCCAGTGAACCTGTCAGTGCGCCAGGGAGACGAGATCGTCTACATCGAGCGCACCTACAGCGAACGCTCAGGCATGCAGGTGGTCCGCGCGGTGGGCGGACGCGCGCCGTTGCACCTGACCTCGGTGGGCAAACTGTTTCTTGCCTACGACGACCCGCAGCGCGTGCGTGCTTACGCCACGCGCACCGGCCTGTCAGGGCACACCCGCAACAGCATCACCGATCTGGGCACGCTCGAGCGTGAACTCGCCCGGGTCAAGCTGCACGGCACCGCCCGCGACAACGAGGAGCTGGAGCTGGGTGTGCGCTGCATGGCCGCCGGCATCCATGACGACCAGGGCAAACTGGTGGCCGGGCTGTCGATCTCGGCACCGGCCGATCGGCTGGAGGAAGGCTGGCTCGACCGACTCAAGGCCACGGCCGCACAGATCTCCCAGGCACTGGGCCATCGCGGCTGATCGCCGCGCCCTGTGTCAGGGTCGGATCAGGAGGTCACGCGGGGAAACACCGGCGCAGCCGTGTCGGAGGTCGTGCTGTCGATCAGCCACTTGCGCACGCGCTCGGCATCACCGAGGCGGGAGTACTTTCCGGCCGAATCGAGGAACACCATGATCAGCTTGCGGCCTGCCAGTTGCGCCTGCATCACGAGGCAGCGGCCGGCCTCGGAGATGTAGCCTGTCTTTTGCAGGCCGATCTCCCAGGTGGGGTTGAACACCAGCCCGTTGGTGTTGCGGTACTGCAGGTTGCGATTGCCCACCGCCACTCGGTACTCGGGCGAGGTCGACAGATCACGGATCAGTTGGTGCTCATAGGCCGCCTTGACCAGGATGGCCAGATCACGGGCGCTCGACTGATTGCGGCTGGACAAGCCCGTGGGCTCGACGAAGCGGCTGTCGCTCATGCCGATCTCGTTCGCCTTGCGGTTCATCGCAGCCACGAAGGCCGTCAGGCCGCCCGGGTAGTGGCGACCCAGTGCATTGGCAGCGCGATTCTCCGAAGACATCAGCGCCAGATGCATCATCTCGCCGCGGGTCAGGCTGGTACCGATGGCCAGGCGCGAATGGCTGCCCTTTTCGGTGTCGATGTCGGCGTCGGTGATGGTGAGCACGTCGTCCAGCGACTGCTGCGCCTCGGTCACCACCAGTGCGGTCATCAGCTTGGTCAGCGAGGCGATGGGCAACACGGCCTGTGAGTTCTTGCTCAGCAGGACCTCGTTGGTTTCCTGGTCGAGCACCAGCGCCACGCTGGACTTCAGATCAAGCGGATCGGCCGTTTCGTGCAGCCCGTAGGCCTGGCCGAACGACGGCCGCGCTTCGATGCGGGGGGTGGAGACAACCGCCTTGCGCACCACGCTGGTCTTGCCGTGGGGGCGCGCACCGAGCGTGCCGGACACCCGGCGCGAGCTGGTCGCCTGGGCCTTGCTGCCCGAGCGGGAAGACGACACCCGCTGCGGAGCGGCTTTCTTGGCGGCCACTTTGCGCGCCGACGGTGCGACCGGACGCTTGGACTGGCTGGCCGAATTCGCTTTCTTGCTGGCCGCCGCCACCTCAGGCACGGCCACCAGCATCACGCAGGCCGCAGCCACCGATGCGAGCCAGCGCCCTGCCAGAAACTTTGTCCAATGTGACATCGCGACTACACCCCTACAACCCTGTCACCCGAGTGTAGGGGATCAGAAAAACACACGCAAGATCAAAAACTTACGCAGCCTTCCTAAAGTCGTACCTGATCCGTGAGATCGTGCCGGTTTCAGCCCTGGGCGGCCACCCGGTCTGCCTTGCTGTGAAGCTTGTTCAAGGCAGCCATGTAGGCCTTGGCGGAAGCAACCACGATGTCGGGATCGGCCCCCACACCATTCACCACCCGCCCGCCATGTTGCAGGCGCACGGTCACTTCACCTTGGGATTCTGTGCTTCCCGACGTGATGGCATTGACCGAATAGAGCAGCATTTCGGCGCCACTTTGCACCTTGGACTCGATGGCCTTCAGGCTCGCATCGACCGGCCCGTTGCCGTCGCTTTCGGCGTGGAACTCCTGCTCGCCCGCGGCAAAGGCCACACTGGCGTGCGGGCGCTCGCCCATCTCGGAGCGTTGCGACAGCGCCAGCAGCCGGTAGTGTTCATGCTCGCTGGTCACGCTTTCGTCGCTGACCAGCGCGATGATGTCCTCGTCGAAGATCTCGCTCTTGCGGTCGGCGAGGTCCTTGAAGCGCGCAAACGCCGCGTTGACCTCGGCTTCCGACTCCATCTCGATGCCCAGATCCTGAAGCCGCTGCTTGAACGCGTTGCGGCCCGACAGCTTGCCCAGCACGATCTTGTTGGCCGACCAGCCCACGTCCTCGGCGCGCATGATCTCGTAGGTGTCGCGCGCCTTCAGCACGCCGTCCTGGTGGATGCCCGAGGCATGCGCAAAGGCATTGGCGCCCACCACCGCCTTGTTCGGCTGCACCACGAAGCCGGTGGTCTGCGACACCAGGCGCGAGGCCGGGACGATCTGTGTCGCGTCGATGCCAAGTTCGAGGCCGAAGTAGTCGCGGCGGGTGCGCACCGCCATCACCACTTCTTCGAGCGAGCAGTTGCCGGCCCGCTCGCCCAGGCCATTGATCGTGCACTCGATCTGGCGCGCGCCGCCCAGCTTCACGCCCGCGAGCGAATTGGCCACGGCCATGCCCAGGTCGTTGTGGCAGTGCACCGACCAGATCGCCTTGTCGGAGTTGGGAATGCGCTCGCGCAGCGTCTTGATGAAGTTGCCGTAGAGCTCGGGGACGGCATAGCCCACGGTGTCCGGAATGTTGATGGTCGTCGCGCCCTCGGCGATCACCGCTTCGAGCACGCGGCACAGGAAGTCGAGTTCCGAGCGGTAGCCGTCTTCGGGGGAGAACTCCACGTCGCCGGTCAGGTTGCGCGCGAAGCGCACGGCCTGGCGGGCCTGCTCGTGGACCTGGTCGGGTGTCATGCGCAGCTTCTTCTCCATGTGGAGCGGGCTGGTCGCGATGAAGGTATGAATGCGCGCCGACCGGGCACCCTGCAGGGCTTCGGCCGCACGGCTGATGTCGCGGTCATTGGCACGCGCCAGCGAGCAGACGGTCGACTCCTTGATCACGTCGGCGATGGCCTTCACCGCCTCGAAGTCCCCGTTGGACGATGCGGCAAACCCGGCCTCGATCACGTCCACGCGCAGGCGCTCGAGCTGCCTGGCGATGCGCAGCTTCTCGTCGCGGGTCATGGATGCACCAGGGGACTGCTCGCCGTCGCGCAAGGTGGTGTCAAAAATGATCAGCTTGTCAGCCATGATGAACTCCAGAGGCTCGCCGTGGGGCGCATGAAACAGGAACGGCCCGCTTGCTCAACGCTGGCGGGCCGAAGATGTTGGGGATCGGATGGACGTCGGTCAGCCTGCAGCGCGAGAGCGCAATCCGCATGGGGCGGCCATGCGTCTGCTTTCGGGGCCATTCGACATGATCAGGCCAATATAGCACGCTGTCAGCGGTGCAATCCCTGCTCGTCCGGCTCGTCGGTGGAGGTGGCGATCACGCTCACCGGCTTGCCCTTGGCCTTCTTCCAGACGTAGACCGCAAAGCCCGACAGGCCGTACACCACGAACAGCGAGAACAGCACGGCCGGCGGATGGTAGGCCACCAGCGCAAACCCGAGCGCGATGGCCACGATCACGATGAAGGGCACGGTGCGCTTGAAGCTCACGTCCTTGAAGCTGTAGAACGGCAGGTTCGTGACCATGGTCAGGCCGGCATACAGCGTGAACGCGAAGGCCACCCAGGTCAGCCAGTCGATGCGCGAGGCGCCGCGATAGCCCAGGTCGTCCATCACCCAGACGAAACCGACCACCAGCGCCGCCGCCGCCGGGCTGGGCAGCCCCTGGAAGAAGCGCTTGTCGACCACGGCGATGTTGGTGTTGAAGCGCGCCAGGCGCAGCGCCGCACCGGCGCAGTACACGAAGGCGGCGATCCAGCCCAGCTTGCCCAGGCCCTGCAGCGCCCACACATACATGATGAGTGCCGGGGCGGCACCGAACGAGACCATGTCGGACAGGCTGTCCATCTGCTCGCCGAAGGTGCTCTGGGTGTTGGTCATGCGGGCGACGCGCCCGTCCAGGCTGTCCAGCACCATCGCGCAGAAGATGCCGATCGCCGCCTGCTCGAAGCGGCCGTTCATCGCCATCACCACGGCGTAGAAGCCGCCGAACAGCGCGGCCAGCGTGAACAGGTTGGGCAGGATGTAGATGCCCTTGCGGCGCGGACGCGCTGCAATTTCGGGTGCGACACCGCCGATGGGGTCCTGCGGGTCGGTCATGCCGTGTAAGGGGAATGAATCATGGGCGGGAGGATACAACAGCCGCATCTGCGGCCCCACACAGGACAAGGGCCGCCCGAGGTCTCTCGGGCGGCCCTTGCGTGCGCAGTCAGGCGATCGGCGATCGCTTGCCGATCAGACCGGGATCAGTTCTTGGACTGGTCAACCAGGCGGTTCTTCTTGATCCAGGGCATCATGGCGCGCAGCTGCTCGCCCACGACCTCGATCTGGTGCTCGGACGTCAGGCGACGACGCGACAGCAGGGTCGGTGCACCGGCCTTGTTCTCGAGGATGAAGCTCTTGGCGTATTCGCCGGTCTGGATGTCCTTCAGGCACTGGCGCATCGCGTTCTTGGTGTCCTCGGTCACCACGCGCGGGCCGGTGACGTACTCACCGTACTCGGCGTTGTTGGAGATCGAGTAGTTCATGTTCGCGATGCCGCCTTCGTAGATCAGGTCGACGATCAGCTTCAGCTCGTGCAGGCACTCGAAGTAGGCCATCTCGGGCGCGTAGCCGGCTTCCACCAGCGTCTCGAAGCCGGCCTTGATCAGCTCGACGGTGCCGCCGCACAGCACGGCCTGCTCGCCGAACAGGTCGGTCTCGGTTTCTTCACGGAAGTTGGTCTCGATGATGCCGGCCTTGCCGCCACCGTTGGCCACCGCATAGCTCAGCGCCAGGTCACGCGCCTTGCCGCTCTTGTCGGCGTGCACGGCCACCAGGTGGGGAACGCCGCCGCCCTGGGTGTAGGTGGAACGCACGGTGTGGCCGGGCGCCTTGGGGGCGACCATCCAGACGTCCAGGTCGGCACGGGGCACGACCTGGCCATAGTGCACGTTGAAGCCGTGTGCGAAGGCCAGCGAGGCGCCCTGCTTGATGTTGGGCTCGACTTCGTTGGCATACACGGAGGCGATCTGCTCGTCAGGCAGCAGGATCATCACGACGTCGGCGGCCTTCACGGCTTCGGCGATCTCGGCGACCTTCAGGCCGGCCTTTTCGGCCTTGGCCCAGGACGCACCGCCCTTGCGCAGACCCACCGTGACCTTGACTCCGCTGTCGTTCAGGTTCTGGGCATGTGCATGGCCTTGTGAGCCGTAGCCGATGATGGTGACGTTCTTGCCCTTGATCAGGCTCAGGTCGGCGTCCTTGTCGTAGTAGACCTTCATGGTTCTCTCCAGTAAAAATCGGTCGATTCGGGTGCCGGCTCCGGGCCGGCACGTGGGGGATGGTGGTGGGTTGTCAGCGTGTGTGCCGGTGGCGCTGCGCACCCAGTGCACAGGCCGGGATGCAGCGCTCACGCCGGGTGTGGCACATGCTCAGACCCGCAGGATGCGCTCGCCGCGCCCGATGCCGCTGGTGCCGGTGCGTACCGTCTCCAGGATCGCCGTGCGCTCGATGGCCTCGATGAAGGCGTCGAGCTTGCTCGCGTCGCCGGTCAGCTCGATGGTGTAGGTCTTTTCGGTGACGTCGATGATGCGCCCCCGGAAGATGTCGGCCATGCGCTTCATCTCGTCGCGCTCCTTGCCGACCGCTCGCACCTTGATCAGCATGAGCTCGCGCTCGGTGAAGCTGCCCTCGGTGAGGTCGACCACCTTGACCACCTCGATCAGGCGGTTGAGGTGCTTGGTGATCTGCTCGATCACCTCGTCGGAGCCGGTCGTCACGATGGTCATGCGCGACAGCGACGGGTCTTCCGTCGGCGCCACCGTGAGGCTTTCGATGTTGTAGCCGCGGGCCGAGAACAGGCCCACCACGCGGGAAAGTGCGCCGGCTTCGTTTTCCAGCAGCACTGCAATGATGTGTTTCATGTGTCGTCCGTGCGCGCTCTTCAGACCATCGGCGGTAACCGGCAGCCCTTGGCCACGCTGTTCGATCGTTGAATGGGGAAGTTTCCGAGGCGTCAAGCCTGCTTCAGCGGGCGCCTGGTGCCGTGCGGTAACACGACACCCTTGCCCGCCTGCGCAGGATCACAGGTCTTCGGAACCCAGCAGCATCTCCGTGATGCCCTTGCCGGCCTGGACCATCGGCCAGACGTTTTCGGTCGGGTCGGTGCGCACGTCCAGGAACACGGTGCGGTCCTTCAGGCGCAGCATCTCGCGCAGCGCCGGCTCGACCTCCGAGGGCTTCTCGATCTTCAGGCCGATGTGCCCGTAGGCCTCAGCCAGCTTCACGAAGTCAGGCAGTGCGTCCATGTAGCTGTGCGAGTAGCGGCCACCGTAGTCGAGCTGCTGCCACTGACGCACCATGCCCAGGTAGCGGTTGTTCAGCGAGATCACCTTCACCGGCGTCTGGTACTGCTGGCAGGTCGAGAGCTCCTGGATGCACATCTGGATCGACCCTTCGCCGGTGATGCAGAACACCTCGGCGTCCGGCTTGGCCAACTTGATGCCCATGGCATACGGCAGGCCCACGCCCATCGTGCCCAGACCGCCGGAGTTGATCCAGCGGCGCGGCTCGTCGAAGCGGTAGAACTGCGCCGCCCACATCTGGTGCTGACCGACGTCGGAGGTGATGTAGGTCTCCTTGTCGCGCGTCAGCTCCCACAGCGTCTCGACCACGTACTGCGGCTTGATGACCTCGTCGGAGTTCTTGTACTTCAGGCACTCGCGCTTGCGCCATTCGTTGATCTGGCCCCACCAGGACGACAGCGCCTGGGCATCGGGGCGAGCCTGGGCTTCCTTGATCTGGGCAATCAGCTCCTGGAGCACGTCCTTCACATCCCCGACGATGGGAATGTCGACCTTGACGCGTTTGGAGATCGACGAGGGATCGATGTCGACGTGGATGATCTTGCGCTCGACCGAGGCGAAGTGCTTCGGGTTGCCGATCACGCGGTCATCGAACCGCGCACCCACCGCCAGCAGGACGTCGCAGTTCTGCATCGTCATGTTGGCTTCATAGGTGCCGTGCATGCCCAGCATGCCCAGGAACTTCGGGTCGCTGGACGGATAGGCGCCCAGGCCCATCAGCGTGTTGGTGCACGGGTAGCCCAGCAGGTCGACCAGTTCACGCAGTTCGGCCGAGGCATTGCCCAGGATGACGCCGCCGCCGGTGTAGATGTAGGGCCGGCGCGCGCTCATCAGCAGTTGCACCGCCTTGCGGATCTGGCCACCGTGGCCCTTGCGCACCGGGTTGTACGAGCGCATTTCCACCGTTTCGGGATACTCGAAGGTGGTGGTCTTCAGCGAAACGTCCTTCGGGATGTCGACCACGACCGGACCCGGACGGCCGGTGCGGGCGATGTGGAAGGCCTTTTTCATCGTCATTGCCAGGTCGCGCACATCCTTGACCAGGAAGTTGTGCTTGACGATCGGGCGGGTGATGCCCACGGTGTCGCACTCCTGGAAGGCATCCAGGCCGATCGCCGGCGTGGGCACCTGACCGGTGACGATCACCATCGGGATGGAATCCATGTAGGCCGTCGCGATGCCGGTGATGGCATTCGTGACCCCGGGGCCGGACGTCACCAGCGCAACGCCGACCTCGCCGGTGGCACGCGCATAACCATCGGCGGCGTGGATCGCGGCCTGTTCGTGGCGAACGAGAACGTGGGCAATGGAGTCCTGCTTGTAGAGCGCGTCATAGATGTACAGCACGGCACCACCGGGGTAGCCCCACATGTACTTGACGCCCTCGGCCTGGAGGCAACGCACCAGGATGTCGGACCCATTGAGCTCTTGGGAAGAATTTTGCGGCTGGGCCTTGCCTTCTGAGGCAGCGGCACGCTTGATTTCCGCGGCAGACATGTCCATTTAGAACCTTTCTGAATTTCTCTAACGAAAAACGATCGGTGCTCCTTTCCGCGCCCTCGTGAGGCGGGTGTGGAGCCTGCGCGGTCATGATCGGGGCGCCCGGGTCGGGCGTCCAAGTCGAGACCTTCTTGTTGTGCAGGGCAGCATTATGGCACTGCTTTGGATCACCCCCTGGCCAAGGCACCACAAAGTGCCGTTCTCACGGGGTGGCAGTGCACTTCCTGTTTGTCTGACAGCGCCTGGAATCGGGGCGATGCGATAATTTTTGGTGCGACGGCGCGGCCTTGACCATGCACCAGAAACAGCGCCCCGAAACCAGCACCTGACCGTTCAGCGCCCCACTGACTGCGCCCTTCCCTTGGCATCCGAACAAGAACTCTCCGACTTTCTGCGATCCGTCGACAAGCGGGCATTCAAGCGCACGGTGTACGCCGTGCGCGATACCGATGCCGCCCTGGACATCGTGCAGGACGCCATGATCCGCCTGGCCGAAAAATACGGCGATCGGCCCGCCGGTGAGTTGCCGCTGCTGTTCCAGCGCATCCTGTCGAACGCCACGACCGACTGGTTCCGCCGGCAGAAAGTGCGCACCGCGGTGATGCACTCGTTTTCCTCGTTCGAGTCCGCTGGCGACGAGGGGGACTATGACCTGCTCGACACACTGGAGGCCTTCGACGCGGGCTCGGCCACGGAAAGTTCGGCCGAAACCGTCTCCCGGGTGCAGATCCTGCAGGCGATCGATGATGAAGTGCAGAAACTGCCGACACGTCAACGCGAGGCGTTTTTGATGCGTTACTGGGAGGAACTGGATGTCGCCGAGACAGCAGTTGCCATGGGGTGCTCTGAAGGGAGCGTCAAGACTCACTGCTCACGGGCTGTCCACAGCCTGGCGCGCGCCCTGAAGGCCAAGGGGATCTCATTGTGAACACCACCCACCGTCAACACCTCACTGCCGATCGCGATGCCCTGGAGGCTCGCTTCGGCCTGCGGGTGGCGTCGCGCCTGTCCGACGCCGAGCTGCCTGCAGACGTCACCGAACGCCTGCGATTCGCACGTGAGCAGGCACTGACACGGCGAAAGCCGGAGCCCCGCCAGGCTGCACCGACGGTGGGCATGTCCCCGTCGGGCGCGGCCGTCCTGGGCGGGCCGCCCCGCGGACGCTCCGACTCCGGCTGGTGGCCACTGGCCTGGGCCGTGCCGGCGATCGTGCTGGGACTGGGGCTGTTTTTCATCCACGAGTGGCACGCCGACCGGCAGGTGCGCCTGACGGCCGAGATCGACTCCGCGTTGCTCGCCGACGACCTGCCGCCCTCGGCCTATGCCGATCCGGGCTTTGCCGAGTTCCTGCGCAGCCCCAAGGAATGATGCAGAGCATGCCCGCCCGTCGCACCGCCCCGTCCGGCCGCCGATCTCGCTTGTACGCGATCGCTGGCGGACTGCTGCTGGCGGTGTGTGGCACGTTCGCCGGCTGGACGCTGCGGCCGGCCTGGGCCCAGACTGCCCAGCCCTCGTCCGTGCCACTGCCGGCACGCCCCCCGGCGGCCACGGTGGTGGCCGAGGGGCCGGCATGGCGCGAACTGACGGCTTCACAGAAGCAGGCGCTGCGCCCGCTCGAACGTGACTGGGCCAGCATCGACGGCGCGCGCAAACGCAAGTGGATCGAGATCGCCTCGCGCTTCCCCACCATGAGCCGCGAAGAACGCGCGCGTCTGCAGGAACGCATGCGCGACTGGGCCCGGCTGTCGCCGCAGGACCGCAACACGGCACGCCTGAACTTCCGGGACGCCAAGGACCTGCCGATCGAAGAGCGCCGTGACCGCTGGGAGGCCTACCAGAACCTGAGCGAAGCCGATCGCCGCCGCCTCGCCGAACAGGCGGCCAAGGCGCGCCGCACCGTCGACCCACGGGCGACCCAGGCCACCCCGGTCAAGCCGGTGCCGGCCAGGCCACCGGTGGCACAGGCCCGCGACGGCCAGAAGTCGAACATCGTCCCCAACCCCTCCTTTGCGGCCCGTCCCAAGGTGGTGGCACCGACGACCCTGCAGGCGCGTCCGGGCGCCACGACCACCCCGATCACGAAACTGCCGACGCCGCCCTGGCATCAGCAGCCGGGGCTGCCCAAGATCGCAACCACGCCCGAGTTCGTCGATACCAATACACTGCTGCCTGTCGTCGGGCCTCAAGGCGCGGGGACAACCCCGCCAGCCAGGAATCAACGCAGCAAATGACGGCATCCGCCTCCGAGACTTCCGCTCCCTCACCCGCCCCCTCCCCGTCCGACCAGCCGCCCAGCCTGCGGCGACGGCTCGCATGCTTTCTGTATGAAGGTGTGCTGCTGTTTGGCGTGGTGATGATCGCCGGCTACCTGTTTTCCAGCCTGACCCAGCAGCGGCATGCACTTCAGGGCCGGCACGGCCTGCAGGCGTTCATGTTCGTGGTGCTGGGCATCTATTTCGCCTGGTTCTGGTCGCGCAGCGGCCAGACGCTGGCCATGAAGACCTGGCACCTGCGTATCGTGGACGCCCACGGACGCGCGATCTCGCAGGCGCGTGCCCTGCTTCGCTTCCTCGCATCCTGGATCTGGTTCCTGCCCTCGCTGTCGCTGATCTGGCTGCTGGACCTGCATGGTGGGGGTGTCGTGACCCTGGTCCTGCTGGCCTGGGTGCTGGTGTATGCCGCGTCCTCGCTGCTGCGCCCGGACCGCCAGTTCTGGCATGACGTGCTGTGCGGTACGCGGGTTGTCACCTGGCATCCGCCGGCAAAAAAGCGCTGATTCCTCGCAAGCTTGCCCGCTGTCGTCAAGGCGACGCGCACCGCACGCCAGAATGCCGCCATGAACAACCCCCACAAGGGCCGCACCGGCCTGACGCGCGTCCTCCACGCCACACGGTACTCGATCGACGGATTGCGCTCGGCCTACCGTGACGAAAGCGCCTTCCGGCAGGAATTCTGGCTGGCCGTGGTGCTGGTCCCCGCAGCGTTCTGGGTCGGACGCAGCTGGGTCGAAACCGCACTGCTCGCCGGCTCGGTGGTGCTGGTGCTGATCGTGGAACTGCTGAATTCGGGCATCGAGGCAGCGATCGACCGTGTGTCGTTCGAGCTGCACGAACTGTCCAAGCGGGCCAAGGATCTTGCCAGTGCCGCAGTGATGCTGTCGCTGCTGCTGTGCGCCGGCATCTGGGCGGCCGCCATCTGGCACCACCTGATGGCAGCGTGACCCCCTGCCTGCCCCCCCATCCAACCTCAAGGCAACTCGACACCATGAGCGACTTTCGAATCTGTGTGTACTGCGGCTCGCGCAGCGGTGCCTCGCCCGACTATGCACAGGCTGCCCAGGCCGTGGGCACGGCCATCGGCCAGCGCGGCTGGCAGCTGGTGTATGGCGGCGGCAAGGCCGGGCTGATGGGGGTGGTGGCCGATGCCGTGCTGGCCCACGGCGGACAGGTCACGGGGGTCATCCCCCAGTCGCTGATGGATCGCGAGGTGGGCCACACCGGCCTCACCGAGCTGCACGTGGTGCAGACCATGCACGAGCGCAAACGCCTGATGGCCGAGCGGGCCGATGCCTTTCTCGCCCTGCCGGGTGGCATCGGCACATTCGAGGAATTGTTCGAGGTCTGGACCTGGCGGCAGCTCGGCTACCATGACAAGCCGGTGGGCCTGCTTGACGTGAACCACTACTACGCAGACCTCCTGCGCTTCCTCGATCACACCGAGGCACAGGGTTTTGTCGCGCCGGCCCAGCGCTCGCTGCTGCAGGTGGACAGCGACGTGCCCCGCCTGCTGTCGGCGCTGCACGCGGCCTCACTCACGGCCACGGCGCCGGACGACTACCGGGACATCTGAGCCTTCCACCGGCGCCCATTGAAAAGGGCCCGCAATGGCGGGCCCTTCTTTTCAAGCTGAACCCAGGCCCCTGGGCGGGGCGGGCATCAGCGATCGCAAGCGGCGGTCAGACGGCGGATTCGTCAGTTTCGCCGGTGCGGATGCGCACGACCTGCTCGACGGCGGTGACGAAGATCTTGCCGTCGCCGATCTTGCCGGTCTTGGCTGCCTTCACGACGGCCTCGATGCAGCGGTCGACGTCAGCGTCCTTGACGACCACCTCGACCTTGACCTTGGGCAGGAAGTCGACCACGTACTCGGCACCGCGATACAACTCCGTGTGCCCCTTCTGACGGCCAAACCCCTTGACTTCGGTCACGGTGAGGCCGGTGACACCCACGTCGGCAAGCGCCTCGCGCACTTCTTCAAGCTTGAAGGGTTTGATGATGGCGGTGATTTGTTTCATGCGGGCTCCAGTGACGGGGACAGGGGATTGAGCCGTAGTTTAAGCGCGGAACTTCGATGTGATCGGATATCGCCAGTCACGCCCGAACGCACGATGGGTGATGCGGATCCCCACCGGGGCCTGCCGGCGCTTGTACTCGTTGATCTTGAGCAAGCGCGTGACGCGCTCGACATCCGCCGCCGCAAAGCCCGCCGCAACGATGTCGTCGATGCTCTGATCGTCTTCCATGTAACGCTGCATGATCGCGTCGAGCACTTCGTACGGCGGCAGGCTGTCCTGGTCTTTCTGGTCGGGCCGCAGTTCGGCCGAGGGCGGCCGGGTGATGATGCGCTCGGGGATCACCGGCCCGACCGACCCATCGGCGCGCCGCGTCGGCTGGGCATTGCGCCACGCCGCGAGGCGGTAGACCAGCGTCTTGGCCACGTCCTTGATCACGGCAAAACCGCCGGCCATGTCGCCGTACAGCGTGCAGTAGCCGGTGGCCATCTCGCTCTTGTTGCCCGTGGTGAGCACGATGGCGCCGTGCTTGTTCGACAGCGCCATCAGCAGCGTGCCGCGCACACGTGCCTGGATGTTCTCTTCGGTGGCGTCCTCGGGCAGCCCGGCGAAGTCAGCCGACAGCACACTGCGGAAGGCATCGAACATCGGCCCGATGGGCATTTCGTCGTAGCGTACTCCGAGCCATGCTGCCATTTCGCGGGCGTCGAGCCATGAGATGTCGGCCGTGTAACGTGACGGCATCATCACCGCGCGCACGCGCTCGGCCCCCAGGGCATCCACCGCGATGGCCAGCACCAGGGCCGAGTCGATCCCGCCGGACAGGCCGATGATCGCGCCGGGAAAGCCGTTCTTGCCGATGTAGTCGCGCACGCCCAGCACCAGGGCCTGCCAGGCCTGGGCCTCGGGCGCCGGCACCGGTGCCAGTTCACCACGCGCGGATTCGCCGTCGACATCCAGCATCAGCAGATGCTCCTCGAACATCGGCGCGCGTGCGGTGACCTTCCCGGTGATGTCGGTGGCAAACGAGGCCCCGTCGAAGATGACCTCGTCCTGGCCACCCACCAGATGCGCATACACGACCGGCATGCCGGTCTCACGCGCCCTTTCGGCCATGCGCTCTTCGCGTTCGCCGATCTTCTCGAGGTGGAAGGGCGAGGCATTGAGCACCAGCCACACCTGCGCCCCGGCCTGGCGGGCGGACTGCGCCGGCTCGGCGAACCAGGCGTCTTCGCAGATGCCCAGGCCGAAACGCAGCCCGTCGACATCGAACACCACGGGGCCAAGCCCCGCATCGCGCCCGGACGCGAAGTAGCGCCTTTCGTCGAACACCTGGTAGTTGGGCAACTCGCGCTTGGCATAGGTTGCGATCACCTTGCCGCCCACCAGCACCGAGGCCGCATTGAAGCAGGAGGCCACGGCATGCGAGCGGGTCCTGACGTCGGCGGTGGTCTCGGGCTGGTACGGATGCCCGACGACCACATGCAGTTGCGGCAGGTCGGCCAGTTCGGCGGCGCACTGCTGCAGGGCCGCCTGGCACGCGTCGATGAAGGCCGGGCGCAGCAGCAGGTCTTCAGGGGGATAGCCGCACAGCGACAGCTCGGACGTGAGCAGCACGCGGGCGCCGCGGCTGCAGGCCTCGCGCGCTTGTGCGACGATCTTGCGGACGTTGCCGGACAGGTCGCCCACGGTGGGATTGATCTGGGCGACGGCGACTTTCACAGGGTGATGTGCAGGCATATGGTGAACAGGAACGGCTCGAACGATTATGTCACCCGGGTTCATGACGACCTTGCCGACATCGACCCCGCCCAGTGGGATGCGCTCGTGGCGGCCAGCCCGCTGGCCAACCCCTTCATGACACACGCCTGCCTGCTGGCGTTGCACCGCTCCGGCAGTGCCACGCCCGACACGGGCTGGCAGGCGCAGTACCTGAGCCTGTGGCGAGGCGACGAGCTGTGGGCGGCCTGCCCGCTTTACGTCAAGAGCCACTCCTATGGCGAATACGTGTTCGACTGGGCCTGGGCCGACGCGCACGAACGCCATGGCCTGGACTACTACCCCAAGCTGCTGTGTGCCGTGCCGTTCACGCCGGTGCCCGGCCCTCGCCTGCTGGCACGTGATGCGCCTGCGCGCGATGCGCTGCTCCAGGTGCTGGCGGGCTCGGCCCGCGCCAGCGGGCTTTCGTCGGTGCATGTGCTGTTCATGGACGATGCCGACCGGGAAGCTGCGCAGCGCTGCGGCTGGCTGCTGCGCTCCACTGTGCAGTTCCACTGGCACAACCGGGCACCTGAGCCGTATCTCGACTTTCGCGACTTCCTGGCGGCCTTGCAGCGCGACAAGCGCAAGAAGATCCAGCAGGAGCGCCGCCGTGTGGCCGACGCGGGTGTGGTCTTTCGTGTGCTGCAAGGCCCGCAGATCGAACCGGCCGACTGGGATTTCTTTCACCAGTGCTACGTGCGCACCTACCGGCAGCACCATTCGCAGCCCTACCTGACCCGGGCCTACTTCGACGAAGTCTCGCGCACCCTGCCGGCCCACTGGCTGATGTTCATTGCCGAGCTCGAAGGCCAGCGTGTGGCGGCCTCGCTGGTGGCGATCGACCCGGTGCGGCGCACGGCCTTCGGCCGCTACTGGGGCAGCGTGCGGGCCATCGACTGCCTGCACTTCGAGGCGTGCTACTACCAGCCGCTGCAGTGGTGCATCGAGCACGGCTACCTGCGCTTCGAGGGCGGAGCGCAGGGCGAGCACAAGATGTCGCGCGGGCTGATGCCACAGCCGACCTGGTCGGCCCACTGGCTGGCCCACCCGGCGTTCTCCGATGCGGTGGCCCGCTTCCTCGAACGCGAGGGCGCGGGCGTGGCCAGCTATGTGGACGAGCTGTCCGAACGCACGCCGTTCAAGTCAGGCGTCTGAGACACGCTCCGCGTCGTCTGCCTGGGGTACGGCGGTGCGTGGGCCGGCGTCGCGCTCGAACACGGCGATGCTTTCCACGTGGGCCGTGTGCGGGAACATGTTGACGGCCCCGGCCGCCACGCAGCGGTAGCCCGCCTGGTGCACCAGCAGCCCGGCGTCGCGCGCGAGGGTGGCCGGGTTGCACGACACATAGACGATGCGGCTCGGGAACGAAGCCTCCGGCGCCGGCTCGGACTGCTGATTCAGGTCGGCCAGCGCCTTGACCAATGCAAACGCACCCTCCCGAGGCGGGTCGACCAGCCATTTGTCGGCCGCGCCGTATTGGGCCAGTTCCTCAGGTGCGATCTCGAACAGGTTGCGCGCCGCAAAGCGGGTGCGATCGGCCAGCCCGTTGCGCTGGGCGTTGTCGCGGGCCCGCTGCACCAGCACCTCGCTGCCTTCCACACCCGTCACCGAGGCGCAGCGCCGCGCCAGCGGCAAGGTGAAGTTGCCGAGTCCGCAGAACCAGTCGATCACGCGTTCCTGCGGGCCCGGGGCCAGCAGACGCACCGCACGGGACACCAGCACCTCGTTGATGTGGTGGTTGACCTGCGTGAAGTCGGTGGGCTTGAACGGCATCACGACATCGAACTCGGGCAGGCCGTAGGCCAGGGGCTCGCCACGATCGTCGAGCCGGTGCACGGTGTCCGGGCCCTTGGGCTGCAGCCACCACTGCACGTCATGCGCGTCGGCGAAGGCGCGCAGCCGGGCTGCGTCGTGGTCACTCAGGGGCTCGAGGTGCCGCAGCACAAGCGCCGTGATCATGCGCCCCGCGTCCTGGCCGACGGCAACCTCGATCTGCGGCAGTCGTTCGCGGGCCTGCATGCCGCCGATCAACTCGCGCAGCGGCACGAGCATGGCGCTGATGTGCGGCGGCAGGATCTCGCACCGTGTCATGTCGGCCACGTAGCTCGACTTGCGCTCATGAAAACCGACCAGCACGGTGCCCTTCTTGGCCACGTAGCGCACCGACAGGCGGGCGCGGTAGCGGTAGCCCCAGGTGGGGCCCTCGATCGGCCGAAGCACACGTTCGGGGCGGACCTTGCCCAGATGCCAGAGGTTGTCCTCGAGCACCCGCTGCTTCACCGCCACCTGGGCCTGCACGTCGAAGTGCTGCATCTTGCACCCGCCGCACACGCCGAAATGCGGGCACTTCGGCCGCACGCGCTGAGAGCTTTCGCGCCTGAGCGCGGTGATGCTCGCCTGCTCCCAGTTGTTCTTGCGCCGGCCCACCCGCACCTGGACTTCTTCGCCAGGCAGGGCGCCCTCGATGAACACGACCTTGCCTTCGCTGTTGTGGGCCACGCCCTGGGCTTCCAGGTCGAGGGATTCGACCTTGAGCCATTCATTTGCTGCTGTCATGGGCAGGATTATCGGTCCCGGACCAGGGCTGCCTGACATGCCCCCGGGCCGCCCCCGCCTGAATGATCACCGCCCGTGCGACCGGGGTCAGAAGATCGAGTCGCGGTCGACGCCCTGGCGAATCATGCGGCGCTTGAGCTTGAGCAGCGCCTCCTGCTGGATCTGGCGGATGCGCTCACGGGTGAGGCCCAGCCGGTCGGCCAGCACCTCCAGGGTCTCGGGTTCGCGGTCGTGCAGGCCGTAGCGCCCGGTCAGCACCTCGCGCTCGCGGTCGCTGAGTTCGCCCAGCCAGGTGTTGAGCAGGTGCTCGACCTCGTGGTTGAGCGTGAGGCCCATCGGGTCGGTCGCCTGGTCGTCGGCCACCATGTCGATCATCGACTCGCTGTTGTCACGCTCCAGGGGCGCGTCCAGCGAGGTCGGCGACTCGGCGAACTTGAGCAGCTCGGCCACCTCCTGCACCGGACGGCCCAGTGCATGGGCCACATCCTCGACACGCACCGACTTGTCGCCGTCCAGCCGCTGATTCTGTGCCGACTCCAGTTGGCGACGCATCTTGAGCACCTGGTTCAGCTCGCGCACCACATGGACCGGCAGTCGCACGAGCCGGGCCTGGTGCATGATCGCGCGCTCGATGCTCTGGCGGATCCACCAGGACGCGTAGGTCGAGAAGCGAAAGCCACGTTCGGGTTCGAACTTGCCGATCGCATGCATCAGGCCCAGATTGCCTTCCTCGATCAGGTCGGTCAGGGGCAGGCCGCGCCCCAGGTAGTTCTTCGCAATGCTGACGACCAGGCGCAGGTTGTGCTCGATCATCGCCTGTCGCGCCGAGAAATCGCCCTCGCGCGCACGGGTGGCGGTGGCGAACTCCTGCTCGGGCGTCAGCAGCGGCGTGCGGCGGATCTCCCTCAGGTAGGTCTGCAGCGTGTTGCCGACCTCCGACTCGCCCGCATCGAACTCCCGCGGCGCCGCGCCGTTGACCGGCGCCTCGGCTTCATCGGGGAGAGGATCGTTGACGGGCACCACCGCGTCGGAATCGAACACCGGCTCAGCGCCGTGGTCCGACAAGGCATGTCCATTCGGCTCGTCTTGCTTCCTGGACATGCGTGCCTCGTTCGTGCAGCCCGCCCTAGCGGGGGGGCAGGAAGCGAGCCGGGTCGACCGGCTTGCCCTGCTTGCGGATCTCGAAGTGCAGCTTCACACGGTCTGCATCGGTGGAGCCCATCTCGGCGATCTTCTGGCCGCGGCGCACCGGCTGGTCTTCCTTGACCAGCAGCGTCTGGTTGTGGGCATACGCCGTCAGATAGCTGTTGTTGTGCTTGACGATCACGAGGTTGCCATAGCCGCGCAGGCCGGAGCCGGCGTACACGACACGCCCGTCCGCCGCCGCGAACACCGGATCGCCCGCCTTGCCGTTGATGCCCAGGCCCTTGTTGCGCGCATCGTCGAACCCGGCGATCACGCTGCCGTTGGCCGGCCACATCCAGTTGATGTCGTCATCGGGCTCACGGCCCGCCGCCGCAGCGGTAGCCGGGTTGGAGGCTGCCGGCGCGGAGGCTGCGGTGCCAGGCGTCACGACGATCGGCCCTGAGGCCGGTGTGGCAACCGCCACCGGGGGCTTGGCATCGAGCGGGCGCGACTCGACCTTCGATCCGGCAACCGGCCTGGTTGCGACCGTGGTGGCGTCCGTTCCCGGTGGCACGACCCGTAGCACCTGCCCGACCTCCAGCACGTTGGGGTTGTCGATGTTGTTCCAGCGCATGATGTCGCGCCAGTTCTGGCCCGACTCCAGGCCCACCCTGATCAGGGTGTCACCAGGCTTGACGACGTAGTACCCCGGTTTACCCGCATTCTCTGCACCGGGCGGGGGTTTGGCGGCGTCGACAGGGGCCGTGGCCACGCCGGTACCGGCGGCCTTGCGGTCTTCGACCGGCGCGCGATGATTCGACGAGGCGCAGGCCCCGAGCAGCAGGGCAACCGCCACACAAGCCAACGTGCGCAAGCGCGACGGGGCTTCATAGACGCAATCCATGTGATCCTTCAGGGTGCTCATGTCTTGCCGGATTTTAAGGGGACAAAGTGAACCGCTTCGTGTTCGGTACGAATGATCCGGCCGTCGCGGTGTTCGATCAGCACCAGCACCTGGCCGCCACCGGGCCCGACCGTCGGCGCCACGAGGCGCCCACCGGGCGCCAGCTGCTCGATCCAGGCCTGAGGAATGGCCTCGCCGCCAGCCGCGGCGATGATGCCGTCGAACGGTGCGCCCGGCGCATACCCGAGCATGCCATCCCCATGGATCAACCTGACGTTGGCAAGTTTCAGCGGCGCGAGGTGATCGCGCGCCTTGTCGTGCAGCGGGCGCAGGCGTTCGATCGACACCACCTGGCGTGCCAGCAGCGCCAGCACGGCCGCCTGGTAGCCGCAGCCCGTGCCGATCTCCAGCACCCGACCCAGTGGCGCCTCCCCTCGCCCGCCGCGCATCAGCTCGATCATGCGCGCCACGACGGAGGGCTTGGAGATCGTCTGCTGCAGGCCGATCGGCAGGCTGGTGTCTTCATAGGCCTGGTTGGCCAGCGCGGTGTCGACGAAGTGATGCCGCGGCACGCGCGCCATCGCATCCAGCACGGCCTCGTCGCGCACACCCCAGCTGCGCAGCTTGTGCGTCATGCGCAGCCGCACCGGCTCGGAGTCCAGGCCCAGCCCGGAAGGCATGGTCGCGCGCAGGCGATCCTGCGCGGCTTCATGCACCGGGCGCTGAGGACGCAGCACACCCGGCTGAGGCGCCGGTGCACGCCGGGCAGCCGGTGCCAGCTGATCCAGGCTGATCGGAAAGCCGCGGCCTGCGCGGGGTTTTTCGGGGTTGCGGGTCACGCCCCGGCCCCGTCGGTCACCCAGCGGCGCCATCCGGGCAGGCTGGCATGGTCGGTGAGGTCGAACTGCAGCGGGGTGATGGCGACATGTCCGTTGGCCACCGCATGGAAGTCGGTCCCCTCACCTGCCTCGCGGGCATCGCCGGCCGGGCCGATCCAGTAGATCGGCTCGCCGCGGGGGTTGGCCTGGCGGATCACCCCGGCACTTGCGTGGCGCCGGCCCAGCCGACACAACCTGCGCTCGCCCAGCGACTCGTAGGGGCGGTTCGGGATGTTCACGCTCAGCAGGTAGGGGCTGGGGGATGGCGGGCGGGCGATCACCTGCTGGATGATCTCGCGGGCCACCCGGGCAGCCGCATCGAGGTGGCTCCAGCCTTTGTCGGTGAGCGAAAACGCAATGGCGGGGATGCCGAACAGGTAGCCCTCCATCGCGGCCGCCACGGTGCCGGAGTACAAGGTGTCTTCACCCATGTTGGCACCGTTGTTGATGCCGGACACCACCAGATCGGGGCGATGTTCGAGCACGCCGGTCAGCGCCACGTGCACGCAGTCTGAAGGCGTGCCGTTGACGACCCGGTAGCCGCTGGACGCGGTGAAGACGCTCAATGGGCGGCTCAGCGTCAGCGCATTGGATGTGGCGCTGGCATTCTGTTCCGGAGCAAAGACGTCCAGTTCGCCCAGGCCCTGGCAGGCCTCATGGAGTGCCTGCAGGCCAGGCGCCAGATAACCATCGTCGTTGGCAATGAGGATGCGCATACGGAGATTGTATTGAGTCGTCACATGCGCGACTTACCGTGTCGGCGGCCTTGCTTATGATCAAGTCCACAGACAAGAGCAAAGGAGACCACCGTGCATGCCTGGATCTGCGACAACCCCGTCGGCCCCGATGCCCTGACCTGGCGCGAGGTTCCCACCCCCGAGCCCGGCGCGGGCGAGTTGCGTGTGAGCATCCGGGCGGCGAGCCTGAACTTCCCCGACCTGCTCATCGTCCAGAACAAGTACCAGATCAAGCCGCCGCTGCCATTCGTGCCCGGCGCCGAGTTCTCCGGCGTGGTCGAGGCAGTGGGGACCGGGGTGTCGCACCTGAAGCCGGGCGATGCCGTGGCCGCATTTGCCGGCACCGGCGGCTTCGGCACCCACGCCGTCGTGCCGGCCGCGCTGGTGATGCCCCTGCCCAGCGCCTTTTCCTTTCCCGACGCGGCTGCTTTTCTGTGCACCTACGGCACGACCCACCATGCGCTGCTCGACCGGGCGGCGCTCAAGGCGGGCGAAACCGTGCTGGTGCTGGGCGCGGCCGGCGGCGTGGGCACGGCGGCCATCCAGATTGCCAAGGCGGCCGGTGCGCGTGTGATCGCCGCCGCATCGACCGACGACAAGTGCGAACTGTGCCGCTCGCTCGGCGCTGACGCGACGATCAACTACAGCCGCGGCAACCTGCGCGACGACATCAAGGCGCTGACCGACGGCAAGGGGCCCGACGTGGTCTATGACCCGGTGGGCGGCGATCTGGCCGAGCCGGTGCTGCGCTCGATCGCATGGCGCGGGCGCTACCTGGTGGTGGGTTTTGCGCAAGGCGCCATCCCTTCGCTGCCGGCCAACCTGCTCCTGCTCAAGGGCGCCTCGCTGGTGGGCGTGTTCTGGGGCGAGTTCGCCAAGCGCGAGCCGCAGAACAACGCCCGCGCGCTGGCCGAACTGGCGGCCTGGTATGCGCAGGGCCGGATCAAGCCGGTGATCGAGCGCCAATGGCCCATGGCCGAGCTGAAGCAGGCCTTTGCGCAGATGGCCGCCCGCCAGGTCCGGGGCAAGCTGGTGCTCGTCAACGAATGAGGCGCCAGCGCGGCGGTGTGCCACCGGCGGCGCACCGCCACCGCAATGGGGGGTCGGGAGGTGCGCCCCCCTGAGCTACCATTGCGTGTGTTGCAGAAGGGCACACACCTTATGGCCGTCAAAGTGCTGATCGTCGAAGACAACCCGGTCGCGCGCGCATTCCTGTGCCGCGTGGTCCGCGACAGCTTCAGCGATTCCATTTCCATCACCGAAGCGGGCGACCTTGAAACGGCGCGCCGCCACATCGGATTTCGCCCCGGTCAGCCTGTGCAGGCGGGGGCCGACCCGTTCAAGCTCATGCTGCTGGACCTTGAACTGCCCGATGGCAACGGGCTCGAGCTGCTGGGCCAGCTGACCCAGTACCCGGCCACCAAGGTCGTCACCACGCTGTACTCCGACGATGATCATCTGTTTCCGGCGCTGCAATGCGGCGCCGACGGCTATCTGCTGAAGGAAGACCGCTTCGAGGTGCTCGTCGAGGAACTCCAGAAGATCGTCCGTGGGCAGCCCCCCCTGTCGCCGGCCATCGCCCGGCGGCTGCTGACGCACTTCCGGCATGGCGACTACGGCGGCAACCGCTACAGCGACTCCGGCTTCACGCCCGCCGAAACCCCGGCCGCCCCGCCGCCCCCACCTGCCTCGAACCATCGGCCCATCCCGATGGACCCGGCCGACAAGCTCGACTATGAGCGCCTGACCCCACGCGAAAACGAGGTGCTCACCTACCTGAGCAAGGGCTTCACGATCAAGGAAATCGCGAGCCTCATGGGCATCAAGTGGTTCACGGTGAACGACCACATCAAGTCGATCTACAAGAAGCTGAACGTGTCCAGCCGCGCCGAGGCAGCCGTGCTGGCCAGCAAGCAGGGGCTGGTCTGACGCCCGGTGAGCCGAACCGACGGGCACCAGCGCATGCCTTCGCACCCGCCATCCTTCCAGGACTCCTCGCTCCCCGGCCATCAGGCCCCTGGGGGTCAAGATGCCTTGCTGAGCACCGGGCAATGGAATGCCTTCAACCGCACGCTCGGCCAGAAGCCGGCCGCCAACCGCTGGCTGGGCTGGCGCTTGCGTGTGCTGGTCGGCAGCGTGCTGGTGGCCTGCGTGGGGCTGTTCTGGCTGGCGTTCTGGCTGTCGCAGCAGCCCTACCTCGGATCCACGTGGCGCAGCACGCCCACCGGGCAGATCGAACTCAGTCAGACGCACCTGCGTGAGCTGCTGCCCGCCCAGGGCAAGGTGCTGGTGGAGGTGCTGGCCGACGGACAGACCACGCCGGTGCGGGTGGAGCCCCTGCTGCTGGACCGCTCGGCCCGCTGGCTGATCGACGACGTGCAGCGCGAGCGCTACCTGCAGCTCAATGCGCAGGTGGCTGATGCGCTGCACTCGGCCAGGCTGCACCTGCGCTTTGCCGACGGCAGCGAGATCTCGCTGCAACCCCACCACCGCGGCTTCGCCGGGCTGGGGCTGGTGTTCTGGGTGTTGTGCGCGCTGGCGCTGGTGGTGCACGCGGTGTCGATGTCGGTCCTGATGGCGCGACCGGGCTGGCGCAACCTCACCTATGCCGTGATGGCCTGGTGCCAGGCGGGCAACCTCATCTTCATTGCCATCGAATCGACCGCCGACTTCGGCTGGTCGAGCAGCCTGGTGGTCTGGGACCTGCACCTGCGCCAGGCTTTCGACCTGTTCACCGCGGCGGCGATCGTGCAGGCCACGGCGAGCCACCCGCGCCGCGTTCCGCACGACCGACTGATCGGCGCCGCTGGCTGGGCCTTCGCGCTGGTGGTGGCCACGCTGCTGGCCCTGCAGGCGCTGCCGCATGCGTGGTGGGTGACCCAGATCGCCAGCACGCTGCTGGGCGCCTCGGTCATCGTGGTGCTGACCTGGTCGAACCGGCTCCAGCCGCATCCCTTCTCGCTCGTGCTGCGTCGCTTCGGGGCGATCACCGTGGGCACCTGGGTGCTGCTAAGTGCTGCCGTGGCAGCGTCCGACGGGCAGCACGGCATACAGCAGGGCATCTCGACCATCGGGTCGATGATCTGGTACGTGTTTTTTGCATCGCTGCTGCTGCTGATCCCGTTCCTGTCGAAATCACAGCAGATCCTGCGCGAGTTCTCGCTGCTGGCGGCCATCACGACGGTGGCGACCTCGCTCGACCTGCTGTTCGTCTCGGCGTTTTCGCTCGGCCAGATCACCTCGGTGACGCTTGCGCTGTTCGTGTCGCTGGGCTTGTACGTCGGTGCGCGCCAGTGGCTGCTCGATCGCGTGATGGGCACGAGCGTGGTCACCACCGAGCGGATGTTCGAGCACCTCTACAAGATCGCCCGTGAAGTCGAGGCTCGCCCCGAAAAGACGCCGGTGCTGCTGACCCGCCTGCTGCGCGAGCTGTTCGAGCCGCTGGAGATCCTGGTGGTCGACCAGCTCACCGCGCATTCACGCGTGGTGTCCGATGGCTCCACCCTCGTGGTGCCGGTACCCAACATGATCAATCCGAACGCCCACACGCCGTTCATGGGGTCGATCGTGATCCGCTTCGCTCACCGCGGCAGGCGGCTGTTCACCGCCGAGGATGCCCGGCTGACCGACCGCATCTTCGAGCAGTTGCGCCGCGCCGTGGCCTTCGACAAGGCGGTCGAGCAGGGCCGCTCCGAGGAGCGCACGCGCCTGGCCCAGGACCTGCACGATGACATCGGCGCGCGGCTGCTCACGATGATGTACAAGTCGCAGTCGCCGGAGATGGAAGACTACGTGCGTCACACGCTGCAGGACCTGAAGACGCTCACCCGCGGCCTGGCCGCGCAGAACCATCACCTGTCGGACGCCGCCGCCGAATGGAAATCCGACCTGTCGCACCGGTTGAACCTGGCCGAATGCGAACTGGGCTGGACCCTGCATTTCGACCGCAACGTGCAACTGGGCGTCGTCGAATGGTCGGCCCTCACGCGGGTGCTGCGAGAGCTGGCGAACAATGCGATCGCCCATTCACGGGCCACACGCGTGGACGTGTCGCTGACGCTGCAACAAGGGCGGCTCGAGCTGTACGTGCGCGACAACGGGGTCGGCCGCAACCCGCAGGAGTGGTCGCACGGGCTGGGTCTGGGTGGCATCCGCAAGCGGGTCAAGCAGTTGGGCGGCGAGGTCGAGTGGCGTGAACTGCAGCCCCGCGGCATCGAGTGCCGCGTCGTGGTCGCGCGCTTCCAGGCGGCGAGCGCCTGAGCCCGCCTGCAGGCTGCGCTGCCGCCAGGCCGCCGCAATCCGAACGCGGCCCGCGGACGGGCCGGCGCCTCAAGGCTTGGGCAGGAACACCCAGAGTCGACCGTTCTGGCGTGTCCTGGCCGCGATCTCGCCGGCCTGGGTGCCGAACCCCCAGAAGAAGTCTGCCCGCACCGGCCCCTTGATCGCACCGCCCGTGTCGTGACCGAACACCACGCGGCGGTTCACCACACTCGACAGCGGCGACTGGAACTCGACGTACATCGGCGCGGCCAGCGGCACCGCCTTCGGGTCCACGGCGATCGAGCGCATCGGCACCAGGGGCGCGCCCGCCGCACCGCGCGGCCCCAGCGTCACGTCGGGCACGTTTTCCCAGCGGAAGAACACCACCTGCGGATTGCTGTCGAGCATCTGCTTGACCCGCTCGGGCGGTGTGCGGCGTGCCCATTGCCGGATCTGCAGCATGGTCGGAGAACTGAGCTCTCCCGTCTCCTTGAACCAGTTGCTCAGCGGACGGTAGGGGTGGCCGTTGTGGTCGGCAAAGCTCAGGCGGATCGCCTTGCCGTCCGGCAGGGCCACCCGCCCGGAGCCCTGCACTTCGATCAGGATCACGTCCATCGGGTCGTCGACCCAGACGATCTCGCGCCCGCTCATCGAACGCAGGCCCTCGGCTGTGCGCATCTGCCCGCGAGACCAGTACGGCACCACCTGTGAGCCGGCCCGACGGCCGCGGGTGATGCCCTTTTCCTTCTGGCCGCGTGCGTCGAGCGCCACCAGGTCGACAGGCCGCGAATACAGCGGGTGGAAATAGGGGTTGCGCGCCACGCGTGACCCCCGCAGCACGGGCTCGTAGTAGCCAGTGATCGGGCCCTGGGTTTCGCCACCGTCGCCTTCGAGCCGGTAGGGCTGCAATGTCTTCAGCAAGGCGCGCAGGCCAGCCGCGTCGGTGGGTGCCAGCCGCGCCACCTCGTCACACACCGGTTTCCAGCTGGGCGTGCGGTTCAGGTAGGGGCAGCTGAGCCGGAATGCCTTGCCCACGTCGTCCAGCGGATCGACGTCGAAGTCAGGCACGTCGTCCCAGGCGACCGGAACGAGGCGACCGGCTTCGGTGTCGATCACCGGCACGGCCGGTGCAGCGGCCGCGGCGGGTGCCGGCGCCGGTGCAGCGGCCACCCGGGCAGGGGCCGGTGCAGGCGGCGCCGCGGGTGCCTGCGGTGCGGGGGCCGGTGCCGTTGCGCAACCTGCCATCAGCAGCGCGCTCCAGGCCCAGGCCAGGCCCAGGGAGGCTCGGGTCTCGCGCGGTGCGCCAACGGCCGGTGGACGCATCATGGCAGCGACACCTCGACACGTCGATTGGCCGCACGCCCTTGCGCCGTTTCATTGGCCTGAGCCGGTTGGCCCGCCCCGGCGCCGGACACCTGGACGTCATCGGCACGGGCACCGGCCTGGACCAGCAGACGCCGCACAGCAGCGGCGCGCGCCTCGCTCAGTGCCTGGTTGGTGGACTCGGCGCCGGTGTTGTCGGCATGCCCCACGACGGTGATCTTGCCGCCCTGTGCGGTCTGCACCAGGGCCTTGAGCTGCTGACGCGCCGCCGCGTCCACCCGCGGCGTGGTGCCGCCGATCCCGAAGTACAGCGTGGCGCGTCGCACCTCGGCCGTGGCGGCAGGTGCTGCCGCAGGTGCTGCCGCCGGTGCCGGTGCCGGTGCCGGTGCCGGTGCGGGTGCGGGTGCGGGTGCGGGTGCAGCGGCGACCACTTCAGGCGTCGATGCCGGGGCGGCTGGTGCTGCGGCCACTGCCGAGCCGGCATCGACCCAGCGGAAGCTCACCGCCTCGAAACGCCCGGCCGGCGCCGGGTCAGCCGACTTCTCGGACTTCAGCACGATGCGCTCAGGCGCAAGTTTTTCCATGAACAGGATGCTGGCCGCCTCGGCCCGTGCCGTGCCCAGGTCCTCGCCGCCAGGCGCCGCCTCGTTGGCAAACACGCGGCCCGTCACCTCCAGCACCTGGTTCTCGCCCCCTTGCGTGAGCATCTGGTCGCGCCAGGTGATGAAGTCCGGGCCCGTCACGGCAACGGTCTGATTGGCCTCGAACATCACCGCATTGCCGGCCGGCGCCGCTGCCGATGGCGTGACCTGCTGCGTGGCCGCGGGGCTGGCCGGTGCACCGGCCGCCGGCTCCTGCGGCGCCTTGTCGCCACAGGCCACCAGGGCCAGCGCGGCTGCTGCAGCGATCACCGAACGGGTCAGGGCCACGCGGGTGCGGGAAGTGTTCATGAGGCTCTCTCCAGGTCTGAAGGGTTGTTGTCGTGGTGTCGCGCGGGTGTGCCTTGCCTGCCCCGCGTGCCCGCGCATCGCTCAGGTGCTGCCGGTGGCACGGCGGAAGTCGACCACCGGGCTGATGATCGTGCTTTCAGGGTCGTTCATCGTCCCACCGAACAGGCACAGCTGCGCGGTGTAGTTGTCATGGTTGGACGGTGCCCGGGTGCGTACCCAGTTGTTGAAGTAGGCGAGGTAGCGATCGCCGTCCTGCCCGAGGCGCAGCACGTCCTGCATCTCGTCCTCGAGCACGTACTCCCACAGGCCGTCGGTGCACAGCATCAACGCATCGCCGTCCTGGCCCGGGGTGTCGAGTTCATACACATAGGCCTCCAGCGCGCCGGTACTGCCCAGCGAACTCGTCAGCACGCTGCGTTCCTTGCGTGCACGCATCTGCTCATGGCCGATCATGCCCGCTTCAACCATCTGCTGGACGAGGCTGTGGTCGCGCGTCTGCAGTTGCAGCTCGCCGCGGCGAAACCAGTAGCCCCGGGAGTCGCCCACGTTGCCCAGCACCACACGCCCGCTGTGAAGGTCGACGAGGCACATCACGACGGTGGAGCGCATGTCGGGGTACTGGGCAAACCGGCTCTGACCGGCAAGCACGACCTGCTGGGCATGCTGGATCAATGCATTGACCCCCGCCGGCGAGCATTCCCCTCTCAGCGCATGCTGCTCCAGGATGGCCCGCACGACAAGTCGCGAGGCAACGTCGCCGCCACCGTGCCCCCCTGCCCCGTCGGCAACCACAAAACAGGCCACGTCACGGGCCACCACATGGCCGTGCGCGTCTTCCTGATAGGACCGGCCGCCCTGGTCACACAGCTCGTGGACGTGCAACTCCAGCATGGGCATCCTCATTGGTCGGGCAGGTCACGCCGCAGGGCCTCGACGTGTTCTTCATAGGCCTTCAGGAAAGCCTGGCCGAACAACGCATGGAAGTCATCCTCAGCCTCCCGGGCGATTTCCTTGTAGAGCTCGTTGAACAGGTCCCACAGCCGGGCCTTGCGCGCACCGGGGATGAGTGAATCGATCAGCCCCTTGCTCGCGAGGCGACCCTCAAGCTGCTGCGGCTCGAAGCGTTCAAGCACGCCCTCGAGGGCAGCCTTGGTCCCCGCCATGAAACCGAATTGGTGCGAACGCAGGTCGTAGTAGGCGTCGCGCATCGCGGTGATCGGCGGCATGAAGGCGGGGTTAAGTCGCCCGGACACCAGGTAGAGCATGGCCGTCTTGGCATCCGGCGAGAACTTCAGCGGGTTGTTGTTGCGCTCCATGATCACGGTCGCGCTGGCCTTCACCTCGCGTTTGGTCACGGCGCGTGCATTGAGCAGGTCCACCGTGCCATGCACCGCCTCGCGCACCAGCCCGCCCATGCGGAACATGAATTCCTCGGTCACGCCGTCGGGCAGGTTCAACGGGCTGCCCAGACCTTCGCAGAAGGCCGCCATCAGCACGTCCATCGACGGCTGGCCCGCTGGCGTGGCCGCAGCGCCCGGCGCAGATGCGGCCGGCCGTGCTGCCGCCGCAACAGGCGCTTGCGCTTGCGGGTGCAGTGCGGCCGGAGGCGCCGGTGGCGGAACCAGGGGCTGGGGCGTGTCGACGTTCACCGGCTTGGCGACCTTGAACTGGCCGGTGGTCAGACGGGTGGGGTCCATCGGCCCCACTGCCGCCAGCAGATCGTCGATGGCCTGGGGGCTCACGCCGGCCGGTGCCGCCTGTGGTGCGGGTTGCGCTGCAGGTGGCGGCATCCGCGGTGCTTCAGGCGCCACCACACGCGGCGGAATGAAGGGCTGATCGACCATCGGTGTCTGGTCGGGGGTGGCGCTGCCGGCGCCCACCGGGTTCAACGGGCCGCCGAACAGGGCCAGTGGATCATCGACGGGTACCGGGGCACTGGGTGCCGCGAGACCATCGTCGGGACGCAGCACCTCGAGCGGATTCGATGAACTGCCGCCCAGGCCGAACAGCTCGTCGATCGACGCGGGCTTGTCCCCCGCCTGGCCCAGCAGATCGTCGTGCGGATGCGCCGACTCGAACGGAATGGGCGGCGGCACCTTGCGGGCCCCCGTTGCAAACGGGTTGAAGGCCTCGGTGGTGCTGGGTTTGGGCTGCTCCTTGATCAGGCTCGCAAACGGATCGAAGTCGTCCGGGATCGAGCCCCCCGGAAAGGCCTGGGCCTTCGGGGGCGCCGCAACGGGAGGCGCCATCGGCACGGGCGCCGCCACGGCCTGTGGCAGCGGCACGGCCGCGGCAGGTGGTGCAAAGAGGTCAGCGAAGGGGTCGACCGGAGCCGCCGGCAGGCCGGCTGCGGCCGGCGGCGCGGCGAACGGATCGAAGGGTGCTGCCGGCATGGCTGGCGCACCTGCACCCGGGAAGGCCTGCGCGGCCGGCGGCGTGAATGCGGGTGCCATCTGGGCAGGAGCCATCTGGGCAGGAGCCATCTGGGCTGGTGCAGCCGGCATGGCCGGGGGGGCCAACGGCGCCGCCGGTGCGGCGCCGCCCAGCAGGTTCACCTGGGTGCTGTTGGGATCGAAGGCAGGCGCCGCCTGCGGCAGCTCGCAGCGAATGATGTAGGGACCGATGCGCAGTTCGTCGCCATGGCGCAGGCGCACCTGCTGCCCTGTGCCCACGGGCGCACCATTGCACAGCGTCGGGTTGGCGCCCTGGTCGGCCAGCATGAACTCCCCGGACACCTGGGTGATCGTGGCGTGCTGCCGTGAAATGGTCTTGGCTTCGTCGGGCAGCACCAGCGTGTTGCCTTCATTGCGCCCGATCGACCCCCCGGTCGGGCCGAACTGCGCCGCCATGGGAGTCGCGGGGGCCCGGCCACCCACGCTGAGGACTTTGAGTAAAAGCATATCGGTCAGAAAGTGGCAACTCTTCAACGAAGACCCGCCGGCCCAGGCCTGCAGGTCGGTATCGGGCCACCCGGCTCATGCCTGAGCCTGCTCAGGTTCGGGCTTGTGTGCACCCTGTGGGTTCATGCACCGGCGTGGCCCCTTGTCCATGGGTTCAGGCTAACCAAGGGATCCGGTCGTGACAAGCCGAACCCCCTAAGTTGAAGTCACCCCTCTTCTTGAAGTCCCCCCCGCACTCACGGGGCAAGCATCAGCACCAGCGGCTGGCTCGGGACCAGGCGCACGCCCGGGCAGTTGGTGCTGTTCTGGATGGCCACGCTCGTCATGCGTGTGGCCGGCATGCCATGGATCAGGATCGTGAACGCACCCGTCACGTGC
This sequence comes from uncultured Burkholderiales bacterium, assembly GCA_965650765.1. Lineage (GTDB taxonomy): Bacteria > Pseudomonadota > Gammaproteobacteria > Burkholderiales > Burkholderiaceae_C > Caldimonas. The sequence goes on along the minus strand of CBFGPV010000010.1, from coordinate 19,296 downwards.
CGCGACGGGCCCATCACGGTTCCCGAGGCCACCCCCATCGCCACCCCGGCGTTGTCGCCGTTGGTCATCGGAATGGTGGTGCCCATGTTGTGCGCCGGCATGCCCATGATGAGCACCGTCGGGACGTTGGGAATGGCCATCGGCCCCATCGCGATGTTCGGGTAGGGAATCGGCACCGGGCCGGCTGGCGTGGGCGTCAGGCACACGTCGGGAAACCCCATGTCGGTGCCCATCATCTGGCTGTTGGCAAACATGGTCGGCTCCTCAACCCATGTGGATCTGGCCGCCACGCAGCTTGACGAGCTGCTCGCCTTCGACCGTCACGTTGGGTGCGTGCACGTTGGCCAGCTGGCTGCCGCGCAGGTCGAGCGTGCCGGCCTGCACCAGGTCGATCTCCTGCGAGACCCGCTGGTGCTCGCGTGCGTGGCTGTGCAGGCGGTCGAACACGGCATGGAAGTGTTCGCCGACCAGCTTGAGCGTGCCGAACGCACTTTCGGCCAGGCGCCCGACCGACAGGCAGGTATCGGTCACCAGGCGTGCGGCGCGCGTGACGACGGAGACCTCTTCGGACTCCAGGTTCAGGTTGCGGCACTCGACACCCAGCGCACCGGCCCGCAGCGTCAGCGCGCCCTCGTCACGGGTGCCGAGCACGGCACCATCGGGCAGGCACACCTGCGGCGCGGTGTCGGCCGGCGCGCGCTCCAGCACGTGCAGCACCCAGGCTGCGTCCCCATCGACGAACCACAGGACCAGGTCGCCTTCCTGAGGCTGCAGCAGGCAACCGGCGGCCACACGGGCGGCACGCCAGCCGCCGTCCACCTCGATGCGGGGCGAACCATCGGCACCCAGCAGCACGCGTCCGGTGCCCTGGCGCGCTGCAGGCGGCGCACGCCAGCTGCCGGTTTCCTCGAACGACTGACGCTGCCACGCCGTGCCTGCGGGGACCCGGACGTAGCTGTCGAAAGCGGGCTGGTACCGATGCGGATTCTGGGTCGATGCGTTCATGGGACTGCTCCTGATGCGGGGGGCTCAGGCAGACGCGGAGGCGCCCTGCCCCCACTTCTCCGCCTTGGCGCGTTGTTCGTCGGTACCCAGCGCCTGGGCCAGGTTGGGAATGCGGGAGCCCTGATGGTCGGCTGCGTGCATCTGCGCACGCACCATGCTGGCGCCCTCCAGATCGCAGCCGTGGATCTTGGCGTGGCTGAAATCGGCGTAGGTCAGGTCGGTGTCGCGGAACGAACAGGCCGACAGCTGGGATTGCGCGAAATAGGTCTGGTACAGATCGGCGGCGTCGAAATGGCACTGCTCGAACTGGCTCTGGGCAAAGATCGCCTGGCGCAGCGAGGCGCGACGGAAGTCCGCGCCCTGGGCCTTGACCTCGGGGAACAGGCACAGGTCGGCCTTGGCCCCCGCAAAGGTCGAGCGGCTGAGATCGGCCCCCTTGAAGTTGCACTGATCGAGCCGGCACTGCGAGAAATTAGTCTCGGCCAGGATCGTCTCGACGAACTGGCAGCCCAGCAGGGGCTGGCCTTCGAAGGTGCGCCCGGTCAGGTCCATCTTGCTGAACATCGTCAGCGTGAAGGAGGCCTGCGCCCACACCGCCTCTTCGGTCTGGCACTCGGACAGCACTGCCTGGTAGAGCTTGGCCTCGCGCAGGTCGGCGCCGGCCAGCGAGGTCTCGATCAGGTTGGTGCGGTCCAGCACCGCTCGCTGCAGCCGGGCCCGGGTCAGGCGCGACTTGATGATGTTGGTGAGGGTGAAGTCCGCTTCGCTGAGATCGGCCTCGACAAACCCGCTTTCGACCAGGCGCGCATTCGACCACGACGACCCGGTCGCCACCACACCGGCCAGACGGCAGCGGTTGAAGGTGGCTGCACGCAGCTTGGTGCCCACCATGCGGGCACCGGAAAAATCGCAGTTGTCGAACACGGACTCGCGCAGATCGGCGCCGCTGAAGTCGGCGCCGGAGAAGTTGACCTGGTTGAACAACCCGCCGCGCAGGGCACAGCGCGCAAAGTCGGACTTGGACAGGTCCTGTTCGGTCACTGGCTCACCGTAGTGGACCAGCAGCATCACACCTTGGGGATTCATGGGGCTGCGGGCGCCTCCTTGCGCAGCGGGTGCGTACGCGCCCGGTCGAAGTTGGCGCCGTCGAATACGGTGATGTCGTCGCGCCAGATGCGCGACAGGTCACTGCCGTAAAGGTTGGCATTGCGCAGGTCGGCGCTGCGCACGTCGGCCTTCTGGGCGATGGCGTTCATCAGGTTGGCCCCGACAAGATGGGCCCCGTGCAGCACGGTACGGATCATCATGGCCCCGGCAAAGCTGGCGCCGGTCAGGCGCGCCGCGGTGAAGTCGACCTCGGACACATCGGCCCCGGTGAAGTCCGCCCCCTCGAACAGCCCGGCCTTGAGCACGGCGCCGCGCAGGTTGGCCTCGCGCAGCCGCGCACCGGGTGCGCGCACACCCTGGAAGGTGCAGCCCTTGACGAACGTGGCCTTGAGCAGGTCCGCCTGGTCGAAGTGCACGTCCTCGAAGGTGCACGACACGAACGATGCGTTGTGCAGACGCGCCCGCACGAAACTGCAGCGCTTGAAGCTGCACTCGATGAAGGTGCACTGGCTGAGATCGGTTGCGGCAAACGCGACACCTTCGATCTCGGCCTTCACGAGCGTCATCGAGGTGGCCACGCACTGTGACCAGTCCGATGCCTTGAAGGGTGTTTCGCTGACGTCGACCCCCTTGAGCGAGGAGCCCCGGAAGATCGCGCCTTCGAAGTTCGCGCCGCTGAGCACCGCGGTGTCGAGATGGGCCGCCTCGCACACGGCCTGCTTGAGCGTGGCGCGGCCAAGGTTGGTGCCTTCCAGGCGTGCCCCTGTGAGCCGCGCTCCGGTCAGGTCGGCATGCGCCAGCACGGCAAACGACAGGTTGGCGCCCTCGAGGTTGGCACCCACCAGCACGGCGTTTTCCATCTGGGCGCCGCTGAGGTCGAGCCCGGCCAGGTTCTGCCCGGACAGGTCCACGCCGGTCAGCTTGGCCCCTTTGGTGGGCAGCCCTGCAGCGCGCACCTTCTGCAGCGCCGCCAGCATGCGGGCGGATTCGGGCGCCGCCACGCGCGGGATCGGCGACTGGCGATGGGCCGTCATCCAGTAGGACAGGCGCTCGGCATCCTCGGCCTGCATCAGCTTGGTCTTGAGCCGCTTGAGCACGTCGGGTGAGGTGCTGGCCGGCATCACGCCAGCGAGGCGATTGAACTCGGCCGCGGCGCTGAACGCCGGCGGCCGGCGCTGGGAGGCCGCAGCCAGGTCCACGCCATGGGTGCGCGCCAGGCCCTCGGCCCGCTTCACGTCCTCGGCGGCCTGCTTCAGTGCACCCATCGTGCTGCCCTTGGCGCGGGCCACCTCGGTGCGCAGGTAGTCCGGCAACTGCTCGAGCGTGGGCTTTTTCGGGCGCACCGGCGCCTTGATGCCGAACTTGTCGGGGTCCAGGCCGAGCGACTGAACCTTCTTGCGGATCTGCGCCACCTGCACCTCGGCACGCCGGAACTGGTTGTCGGCGGCAAACCCCTCCATCTCGTACTCGGACTTCAGGGCGTCGAACGATGGGTCTTCGGTGGTCACGCCGTCCGGCAGGAGGTCGGCGTCGCGCAGCGCGTAGATGGCGCCGTATTCAGGGTCCTGGCGCAGCTTGAGCACGTTCAGGTAGTGGTCCTGGGTCTTGGGGCTGCCCAGGGCCTCCACGCCGCCCATGAGCAGCTCGACGTCCTGGCCATCGTCCTCGGTGACCGGGACGATGCCCTGGGCGATCATCACCACACGCTCCACGTGCGGGAAGAACCACAGGGTGGTCAGGCGCATCGGAACGTCTCGCAGCTTGCCGGCGTTCGGGCCACGCCCGTAGCGCACGATGCAGCGGGTGATGACGCCCGGCAGTCGGCCCGCCACCACCGGCTTGTCCGGGTTCAAGTGTTCGAAGGCGTAGGGCTCGTCACCGCTGAGCTCACCGGGGAACCATTGATCGGGACTGGCCATGTTGAAGTGCTGCCAGTCGATGTCAGGCGGAAAGCCGGGTGCATGGGTCTTGTACCAGGCCTCGTCATAGGTGCCGCGCCAGCGCGCGCGCGAGGCCCACATCGGATCGATGCGGTCGAATGCAGCCGGCACACCGACCTGCGACGGTGAACCCACCGGGTGGCTTGCGTACTCGACATTCGGCAGCCAGTGGGCCTCGACGGTGTCGATCGGGAAGACGGCACGGCCGCGGCCGAGCGGGTTCTCGGGCACGTCGGCGCCGCCCCAGGTCAGGTGCCAGCCCAGCGGCATGCGCTCGAACGGCACCGGGGCACTGGCCCGGCCGTTGTTCCAGTAGCGGTGTCCGTGCACCGTGAGCGTCTTCTCCAGCGGACCGACCCGCGCGCGAACCGCACAGGCCGGTGCCGGAGCCCCGCCCGGCGGGCAGGCCACGGCGCGCAGCAGGTACTCGGGGCGCGTCTTGATCACGCCCTCGTCAACGAGCGGCTGCCCCTCCATCTCGACCGTGAGGAACTTCCACATCGACGGCTCGGACCACAGCACCTTGCTCGCGCCGTCGCCCATCGGGAAGTACAGCGCGGCCGACACGCACATCGCCATGCGTCCCTGATGCTCGATGACACGGGTGGACAGCCCGAGTTGTGTTGGCTTGATGACTTGCATCGGTCTGCTCGTTCAGCGCGTGGCGCGATCAGTATCCACCGCCACCACCGGCACCACCGGCACCGCGGCCACCGCCGTCACCGGCACCACCTCCGCCGGCGCCACCTGCACCACCACCTCCGGAACTGCCGCCAGCACCGCCTCCGCCTCCGCCTCCGCCGCCGCCAGCACCGCCAGCACCGCCAGCACCGCCAGCACCGCCAGCACCGCCAGCACCGCCAGCGCCACCAGCACCGCTGCCACCGCCTGCGCCACCGGCTCCGCCGCCGCCGTATCCGCCAGCACCGCCAGCGCCCGAGCCACCGCCATCGCCTCCACCGGCACCACCGGCACCACCGGCTCCACCGGATCCAGCCGAACCACCGCCGGCTCCACCCGAACCACCCGCGCCACCCCCGGCGCCGGAGCCGCCCGCTGCGCCGCCCGCGCCTCCAGGCGAACTGCCCGCACCACCGGCACCACCGGCACCACCGGCACCACCGGATCCACCGGCACCTGCGCCACCACCGGCAGCGCCACCACCAGCACCCGGCGCCGCCGGCGGCGGGTTGCTGGTCGGGATGGGACCGGCCGCTTCTGTCATGGCGGCCATGTCAGCCGCCGGAGTCGCCGGCATGGGCAGGGGCCTGCCCTGATCGTCCTTGTCGGGGGTCATCCATTCGCTCGCATCGGCCGGGTTGTGTCTCTTGTAGGCGTCCGGGCCGGAGCCAATCAGTGTCGCCAGCGCCCCGATCACCACATCACCTGCCTCAGTGCCAGGCGCCTGCTCGAGGAAGGCATTGACGTCCTCGATGGCGGCATTGGCATTGAATGCCGCACCGGCCAGGCTCATCGTTGCGCCAAAGCCCATGAAAAACGCGGCCGCCGGGCCTGCCGCGCCAGTCGCTCCGGACCCCGCTCCCGCCCCGCCGTTGAACATCAGCAGGGCCTGGTTGTCCAGACGCAGGCTGTGCGCCTCGATGGCCAGCGGCCCCATGGTGAGATCCGGCCCGGCCGTGGCACTCACCGTCACACCTGCGCCGAAGTTGACGGTGGCGCTCAGGAAGGTGTTCATCGCCACACCGATCGCGGTGTTCTGGGCAATGGACAGATCGAGTTCGTTCTTGATGCCCACGAAGGTGTTGCGGGCGCCACCGATCTCGGTGTTGGACGAAGCGCCCAGGTAGGTGCCCGTGTTGGGCCCGAGGAACAGATCATTGCCCTCGTAGCAGGTGCGATTGAACTGGTTGCACTTGAAGCTCACATTGCCGGCCGACATGTACTTGAAGTTGGCCGCCGACGACTTGTAGTCGCCCGAGGCATTGCATTCCATGTCACCGCCGCTGGCGATGAACTTCACCGGTCCGCTCACGCCGATCTTGAGGTCGGTCTGGAACAGGTGGGTCGCCGTGCCGGTGACGATGCGCGTTTCCTTGCCGTCGACCTTGGTCAGGTCCTGCGAGGTGACGATGCTGATGCGCCCGGCCGTGATGGTGTTGTGCTCGGCGCCGGTGAGCTTGTAGGTGCGGTTGCCGGTGATGTTGTGGTTGTCGCCACCGGCGGCCACCGTCACGCTGCGCCCGCCCTCCTTGACCAGCAGGGTGTCCTTGTTCTTGATGATCGCCAGCCGGTCGCGGTGCACGTTTTCGGTGTGATCGCGCTGGACGGACCAGGTCGAGTCACGCTCGACCGAGGTGTTGTAGTCCAGCTCGGCGTGCATGTAGATCTCTTCGGCGCCCTTCTTGTCCTCGAAGCGGAACTCGTTGGCGTTGGCCGCCGAGCCGCCCTTGGTCGAGCGCGTCACCACCCCTGTGCGGGTCTGGTTGTCCGGCAGCGGCCAGGGCGGCATCTGCTCGGCGTTGTAGACGCGGCCGGTGATGATCGGGCGATCGGGGTCCCCTTCGAGGAAGTCGACGATGACCTCCTGACCGATGCGCGGGATCGCGATGTAGCCGTAGTTCTTGCCGGCCCAGGGGTGGCTGACCCGGATGAAGCACGAACTCTGCTGGTCGCGCTGGCCGATGCGGTCCCAGTGGAACTGCACCTTCACGCGGCCGTACTTGTCGGTGAAGATCTCCTCACCGCTGGGGCCCACGACCACTGCCGTCTGCACGCCCTGCACGATGGGCCGCGGCGTGATGCGCTGGGGCCGGAAGGCTTCGGTGCTGGGCAAGGCCGTGAAGCTGCAGCGAAAGCCCGAGCCCTGGGCCTCCTGCGACTCGTACTCGTTGAACTCGAGCTCCATGGTGGTCGACACCACCAGGTATTCGCGGTCCTGGTCGTCGCGTGCCTGGCCGGTGAGCGAAAAGCGATAGCCCACGCTCAGACCCCGCGCATTGCCCGAGCCCTGCACCAGCTCGTGCCGGGCCTGCAGCTCTTCGAGTCGGGTGCGCACATAGTGCTCGCCGTCGGCGCTTTCCAGGTATTCGCCCGGATAGTCGTAGACCTCGCGGGCGTCTTCGTTGTGCTTGCGCAGCTGCTTGGTCGAGGCCCGCAGCTCGGTGCTCGGTTTGGTGAAGTCGTAGTCGTCCAGCACATAGGCGCCGGGCTGCACCTCACGCGAGAAATACCACTCGCCGATGTACTCCTGGTCCAGCCGGCCACCGCGATCGTGCGGAATGAAGGGCAGGCTTTCGTAGCCGGTGATCTTTTCGTGTGCGCCCGAGCTGTCGACCAGCACCAGGGTGTGCTTGGCGTCCTCGTGCTTGAAGTAGTAGTAGATGCCCTCCTGCTCCATCAGACGGCTGACGAAGTTGAAGTCGCTCTCGCGGTACTGGACGCAGTATTCCTTGGGGGTGTACGAGCCGGTCAGGTGCGTGAGGTCGTATCGTGCATCGGGGTATTCGTCGAACACCTCCTTGATGATGTCGACCACCGACTTGTTCTGGAAGATGCGGCAGTCGCTGGAGCGGGTGAGCAGCCACAGCCAGGGCCGCACCGTCATGCGAAACCGGGTGAACCGGCCGGACACGCCAGCCATCCCGAAGCGTGTGACGATGCCGTTGAAGAACCGATTGCCTTCGTCGCTGGCAACTTCCATGCGCACGGTCACCGGCAGCCCGAGGATGTCGTTCGGCGCATGGTCGTTGGTCTCCGACAGCGCCTCGATCTGGTACTCGAACAGTCGGCCGAGCTCTTCGGTGGCGCTCATCGACCGGAACATCAGCACATCCGGCCCGAACGGTGTGCTCATCTCCATCACGCGTGACATAGGGCTGTTCTCCAAGTTTCGTTGGCGCCGGGGGCTGCGGGGGCCGGGTGCCGCCAGGGCGGGCCCGATGCAGCCGCTTCACGACGGCCAGTGCATTGTGCGCAAGCGTCCGGCGGCGCTCCATCCCTAACCCGAAGGTGGGCTTCAGGCGGCCGGCATCGCGCGCGCGACGACGATCCAGCCGTGCACCGGCTGCATGTTTTCCTTGCGCAGGACGTCCTGGGTCAGCTCGATCAGCTCGAAACCCGCGTCATTCAAGGCTTTTTTCACATAGTCGGCACTGTGGCTGTACCGGCCGTGGGGGTTGAGGTGGAAGCCCTCGGGGCCTGGCTGGTCGAGCCAGGCCTCCACCGTGAACACCAGCCAACCTAGGGGGGTCAGTGCCGCCCGCGCCGCCGGCATGACCGTGCCCAGATCGCCGAAGTAGCACAGGGTGTCGGCCGAGACGATCAGGTCATACGTGCCGACCGAGCGCTGGATGAACTCGGTCAGCTCGGCCTTGTGCAGTGCGTCATAGACCTGCCGCGGCCGGGCCTTGTCGAGCATGCCACCAGACAGGTCGACCCCGTCGAGGCGACGCGCATAGGGCGCCAGCAACGGCCCGCACAGGCCGGTGCCGCATCCCGCGTCCAGCACGGCCAGCGCCTTGGCGGGTTCGCCCAGATGGCGCTTCACGGCCTCGCCCACCAGTTCCGGGGCGCGGTAGTGCAGCACTGCCAGCTTGGAGTCGAAACTGTTGGCAAAGCCGTCGAAGGTGGCCTCGACGTATTGGTCCGAGGCCCGTTCCGGCACCGCCTCGCCGGTACAGGCCGCCAGATGGTGCTGCGCCTGGGCGTTGTCGGGTTCCTCGGCCAGCCACTGGCGATAGACGTCGGCGGCCTTGTCGAGCTGCCCGAGCGTGAAGTAGGCGAAGCCGAGGATGCGGCGGGTGCGTGAGTCCTTGGGGCGCAACTCCAGCGCCCGGGCATAACATTCGAGCGACTCCATCGCCTTGCCCTGGCCGGCCAGCAACTGGCCGAGGTTCGCATGGGCATCGACAAACTCGGGATTCAGCGCCAGTGCGCGCCGGTAAGACGCCTCGGCGGCGTCGAGCCGGCCTTCGGCGCGCTGCAGCACACCGAGGTTGTTGTGCACCTCGGGCTGGTTGGGCGCGAGTTCGGCGCAGCGGCCGTAGGCCTGGGCCGCCGCCTCGAGCTGCCCCAGCTCGAGCAGCACGTTGCCGGCGTTGCTGTACCAGTCAGGCACCGTCTCGTTGAGCTTCAGCGAGCGCTCGATGTGCGGCCAGGCTCGCTTGTGCTGGCCGCGTTGACTGAGCAGCACGCCGTAGAAGTGGTTGGCGTCGGCGTCGTCGGGCACCAGCTTCAGCACCCGCTCGTAGAGGGTCTGCGCGGCATCGAGCATGCCGCGGCGATGAAAGTCGACCCCCATGCGCACGGCCTCGACCACACCGACGTGGTAGGTCGGCGGTGCCGGTGACCTGGATCTCTTGCCCATTGGTTTGTCCCTCTTTGATGGGCGCGCCTCGCTGGCAGGGAAGTCAGCCCGGCTCGACCTGCTTCGTTGCCACGCGCTTGATGCCGGCGAAGCATCCCTTGCGCGAGTGCGTGCCCTGGTTGGATGAAAGACCGCCCGGACTGCGGCGGGCGGACTCGATGTACCCCATGGCGACCCTGCAGAAGCCCTCCCGTGAACCCTCTGCCGGGTCGACGCCGTGCCCGCTGGCGCCGTACCCCGGGTTCATCCCCACGACCTGGACGGAAGACCGCCCGGTTCGAACAGGTCACCGTGCGGGCCGAAATGAAACCAGCGCGACCGATCGGCCATGTAGTCGTGCCCCACCTTGGCCAGGACCTGGCGGTTGAGCTGCATGTACCAGCTCTGCACCGTCTCGGCCGAGGCCAGGATCAGGAACTTCGCCTCCGGCGCATCCGGGTAGATCACGGTGATCGGTTCGTCGCCATGCCAGGCAAACTGCGCCTCCGCACCGTGCTGGACCATCTCGACCCCCATGTCGCGGTTGAGGTGCTCCTGGATGGTCTGGAACTCCATGCCCTGGAGCAGCGGCGTGAAGTTCTTGACGCTGTCGAGCTTGCCCTCGTTGCGGCGGTTGTCGGTCTCTGCGCCCAGCACGATCACGTCCTTGAGGTCGTAGTCGCCGTGGATGTAGCACCAGTTGCTCATCGTGGTCGACTTCAGCTGCAGGCAGCCGAAGTGATCGGAGCGCGGATCGACATCGACGCGCCACGACCAGCGAGGCGCCAGACGCGCCACGCGTTCGACGCCCCACAGGCTCCAGCTGTCAGGCTGGTTCAGGTCGACCCGGCGCGTGAGCAGATCGGGCGCCAGCGTTTCCAGCGTGTGGTCCCAGCAGTCCTGGGCCTTGGCGACCTTCGCCCCCCGATAGGCACCAGGCTGGAATCCCGGATGCACGACCAGGCCGGCGATCCGGTAGGAGCGTGTGTGCTTGCGGCCATCGACCAGCACCGTCTGTGCCGGCGGATTCTGGTCGGCGGTCTTGGCCTTGACCACCGCCGGTTTGGGGTAGTAGCCCGGCTGGCCGACATAGGCCAGCGAGTCGGCATTCGTCTGGCGGACCAGGATGATGACGTTGAACTTGCGGGCCACACGCACGAATGACAGTACGTCCTTGCCCCTCATGCCCACGGTGATGCCCATGTGGACTCCTCGTTGCTGCGTGCGCGACGCGTCAGGTCGGTCGGGCCGTTGCCGGCCCGACCGGGATCTCGCTTACTCGAAGCTGTAGGTGAAGCCGTTGTCGTCGGCACCGACCTCGACCTTGGCGATGGGTCGCCCTTCCATCATGCGAGTCAGGAATTCGCGTGACAGGTCGGGCAGCATGGTGTTGGTCAGGATCGCGTCGATCATGCGCCCCCCCGACTCCGACTCGGTGCAACGCGACACGACCAGCTTGATGACGTCGTCCGAGTAGTTGAAGCTGACCTTGTGCCGCTCCTCGGTGCGCTTCTTGATGCGTCCGAGCTGCAGCTTGACGATCCGACCCAGCATCTCGTCGGACAGCGGGTAGTACGGGATCGTGACCAGGCGGCCGAGCAGTGCCGGCGGGAAGATCTTCAGCAGCGGTTCGCGCAGGGCCTTGGCCAGGCCGTCCGGATCGGGCAGCAGCTCCGGGTCCTTGCACATGCTGGCGATCAGTTCGGTGCCGGCATTGGTGGTCAAAAGGATCAGCGTGTTCTTGAAGTCGATGCTGCGGCCTTCGCCGTCTTCCATGAAGCCCTTGTCGAACACCTGGAAGAACAGTTCGTGCACATCGGGGTGAGCCTTCTCGACCTCGTCGAGCAGCACGACGCTGTAGGGCTTGCGACGCACCGCCTCGGTCAGCACCCCACCCTCGCCGTAACCCACGTAGCCCGGAGGCGCGCCCTTGAGCGACGAGACCGTGTGGGCCTCCTGGTATTCGCTCATGTTGATGACGATCAGGTTCTGCTCGCCACCGTACAGTGCCTCGGCCAGCGCAAGCGCCGTCTCGGTCTTGCCCACGCCCGAGGTGCCGGCCAGCATGAACACGCCGATCGGCTTGCTCGGGTTGTCCAGGCCGGCCCGTGAGGTCTGGATGCGCTTGGCGATCATCTCCATCGCGTGGTCCTGGCCGATCACGCGCTGCCCCAGCAGCACGGGCAGCTTGAGCACGGTGTCGATCTCGTTGCGCTGCATGCGCCCCACCGGGATGCCGGTCCAGTCGCCCACCACGCTGGCCACGGCCTGATAGTCGACGGTCGGCAGGATCAGCGGGCTTTCACCCTGCAGTTCGCTCAGGCGGGCCTGCACCGAGTGCAGTTGCTCCAGCAAGGCGGCACGCTCCTCGTCGCTGAGCTTCTGCTCGGCCGGCGCTGCAGCGTCGGCCGAGGCCTCCAGCGCGCTGCCCGTGCCTTCCACCGGATTCACGCCGGCGCGCAGCTTGGCCCGCAGTGCGAGCAGCTCGTCGACCAGGGCCTTTTCGCCTTCCCAGCGGGTGCGCAGGGCCTGCAGGCGTTCACGCTCGCTGGCCAGTGCAGCCTCGCACTCCGTCTTGCGGGCGGCGGTGTCGATGCCGATCGACTGCTCGCGCGAGATGATGCCCAGTTCGGTCTCGAGCGACTCGATGCGGCGCTGGCTGTCGTCGACTTCCGCCGGTGTGGCGTGCAGGCTCACCGCGACGCGGGCACAGGCCGTGTCGAGCAGGCTGACCGACTTGTCAGGCAGTTGACGCGCCGGGATGTAGCGGTGCGACAGCTTGACCGCGGCTTCCAGGGCTTCGTCCAGGATCTGCACCTTGTGGTGCTTTTCCATCGTCGAGGCCACGCCGCGCATCATCAGGATGGCACGGCGCTCGTCGGGTTCGTCGACCAGCACGTTCTGGAAGCGGCGGGTCAGCGCCGGGTCTTTCTCGATGTATTTCTTGTACTCGGCCCAGGTGGTGGCGCCGATGGTGCGCAGCGTGCCACGCGCCAGGGCCGGCTTCAGCAGGTTCGCGGCATCCCCCGTCCCGGCCTGGCCACCGGCGCCGACCAGGGTGTGGGTTTCATCGACGAACAGGATGATCGGCTTGGGGCTGGCCTGGACTTCCTCGATCACCGAGCGCAGGCGCTGCTCGAACTCGCCCTTCATGCTGGCGCCGGCCTGCAGCAGGCCCACGTCGAGCACACGAAGCTCCACGTCCTTGAGCGCCGGCGGCACGTCGCCGCGCACGATACGCTGGGCAAAACCTTCGACGACCGCCGTCTTGCCGACCCCGGCCTCGCCGACCAGGATGGGGTTGTTCTGCCGGCGGCGCATCAGGATGTCGACCACCTGGCGGATCTCGTCGTCGCGGCCGACGATCGGGTCCATCTTGCCGGAGCGGGCCTGCTCGGTGAGGTCGACGGTGAAGCGCTTGAGCGCCTCCTGCTTGCCCATCTGCGGTGCAGCCATCGCGCCACTGGCCTCGCCCGGCGCGGCACCTCCCATCGAGGAGCCGTCGGTGGGCGCCAGCCCGTCTTCGGGCGAGCCAGAGACGATGGATTCGAAGTCCTCGGCCAGGTCGTCCGGGCGGATGCGCTCGAACTGGCGCGAAATCGCCAGCAGTGCACTGCGCAGGAAGGACGTCTTGAGCATGCCCACCAGGATGTGTCCGGTGCGCACCTGGGCCTCGCCGTACTTCAGCGACCCATAGACCCAGCCGCGTTCGACGGCATTGGTGATGTGGTCGGACAGGTCCGAGATGGAGGTGGCGCCGCGCGGCAGCCGGTCGAGCGCGGCGGTGATGTCCTTGGCCAGCACCGACACGTCGAGCTGGTAGTGCTTGATGATGCGGTGCCAGTCGCAGTCCTGGGTCTGCACGATCTGCGAGATCCAGTGCTCCAGCTCGACATAGGGGTTGCCCCGCAGCTTGCAGAACACTGTGGCGCCTTCCACGGCCTTGTAGGCAATGCTGTTGAGCTTGCCGAACAAGGCGACACGACTGATTTCACTCATTTGCGGCTCTCCTGCTGTTCTGTGAGCGTGTTGGAATTCATGCGTAGGCGCTGGCCAGCGCCGGATCGGCGTCCGGCGCTTCCATGCGCCGGGTCTTCAGGATCATCTCGGGCTCGAGGATCAGCTCCGCGGTGCGCCGCGCGGCCGCCTCGGCCGGCTTGCCCCCCATCCAGGAGGTCCAGCCCAGACGCGTGTGCCCTCGCCCGAGCCGGGCGCGCGGCACGTCCTCGGGGACCAGCGTGAGCCGCAGATCCCAGTCGAGTTCGAAACCGATGTACTGGCGCACGATGGCCACCAGACGGTCGAGCGCATCGCCGTCCGGCAGGAAGCGCAGGTAGTCGGCCACGCGCAGCGGACCGATGTGGATGCGAAAGCGGTGCTGCCGATCCCAGACCCGCCGGCCCAGCACCGCGCCGATGCCCAGCTGGGCGCCCGGCGTGGGCTCTTTCTGCAGGCGTGTGCGCTGGTCGGTCGGCAGGTTCAGCCAGTGGCCGACGAACTGCTCCACCCGCCCGGGCAGGCGGAAGTAACCGCGCACCACCCCCTCCAGGCCATCAGCATTGCGCACCTGCCGGCCGAACAGACCTGAAAAGTACAGCTTGGCATGGTCCGGCAGGGCATCGCGCCGATTGAAGACCGGCGCACCGATGCCCATGGTCGAACCGACATAGGCCGCGAACCGGTCCTCGGTCGGACGGTCCAGTGCCACCGTGGGCTGGGCCTGTGCCCAGGCACGATAGAACAGCAGCAACAGACGGTGATGGAAGACGTCGGCGAACCGTGCGAAGCTGCGGTCCCCGTGGTGCAGGACCCGCTCGCGAGCGAAGTCCGTCAGGTGGATGGGCAGCGGGCCGTTCGGTCCGAACAGGCCGAAAAATCGCACCTCCATGCGTGGCGGCCGGCCTTCCGTTCCGTAGTGGAAGCCCGACAGCGACGCAGGTGCAAAGTCGAGCGTCGGCTCCTGGCCGAGGCGGATCGGCTCGTCATGTGGCCGCAGCGCCGTCCCCAGACGGGGGCGGTCGATGTAGTGGCACTCGATGCGGCGCATCGCCCAGAAGAAGTCGTGCCGGAACGGCTCAGCCGACAGCGCCTGCCACAGCGCCGTGGGCGCCGTCACAGGATGGCGCGCGTTCCGCACTTGGGCACCCATCGCATGACCTCGCCGCGGCTGGCTGATCGCAGCACGGTTTCGGTGAACGAGTTGATCGACGCATAGCGCTGCAGAAAGCGCGCCAGGACCGAACCGAACAGGAAGGCACTGCCGCCCTGGAAAGCAAAGTCGTCGACCTCAAGCTCGATCTCGAGCCCTCGCCCGAAGGTGATCGGGCCCGGCACCGGGAAGCGCCTGACGGTCGGTCGCGTGCGCATCGAGCGCAGGCCTTCGACCTGCTTGACGAGCCCTGCATCAGCGCTGTGTGCATACAGCGTGAGGATCTCGCGCATCGCGGCTGCGCCCTCGCGGGCATCGGTGTCGATCAGCGAGAGGTAGTTCAGGGACAACTGATTGATGAACTTCCAGCTCACGCCGCCTTCGCGCAGCGTCGAGAAAGGGCGCGACGGCCCCTTGATCACCCGGATCGACTCGACGGGCGCGGCCATGTCGAGCACGAGATCGGTGCGCGCTGCTCCCATCGGCATGTGCAGCGGCAGGTCGCGGTTGGTGCAGGTGGCGGTGACGGCCAGTTGACGCAGTTCGTGATTGAACGGCGCCTCGCGCGAATCGACCAGCGAGATGTAGACCTCGCTGCCGACATAGGTGGACCGTGCGCCGCGCCGCTTCTGCTCGGTCGACAGCAGGCGCGGTTCACGCTGCAGGCTGTAGTAGGCCGAATGCGCAACACCTTCGGTATGGAAGGCCGCATAGAAGGGTTCGAACTTGTGTTCGCTGTCGGCGCCCGAACCGAATCCGGTGACCGACGTGAGATCGAAGATCTCGAAGTCCATCGGTTTCGTGCGATCGACCACCACGTGGTAGTCGTGGCTCACGTCACTGATGTGGATGCGGTCGCAGCGTCGCTCGAAGAGGTTGATCGCCGGCGTGCAGTTCAGCGCGAAGTTGGTGGCGTCGACCACCGTTTCCAGGCCGGGGTCGCCACGTTCGAGCAGCACCACCACTTCGATCTCATTGCCGGCGTGACGCTTGAGCGCGCGCGACAGGCCGCCGATGTCCACCGACAGGAAACGGTGCGGAAATGCAAAGTACTCCTGCAGCAACCGGTAGCCCTGGAAGTTGCGCAGGCCCACCGGCAGCAGTGCCTCGGCATCCTCGAACCCCACGGGCATCACCGAACTGGCCGGCAAGAAGTCGTGCCACTCGATCGGGCGGGCCGGCGGCACCACCATGACGCCGGCGGCGCTGGCCAGCAGGGCCTCGTACAGGCGGTAGGCAATCTCGTCGCCGCCGGTGAGCTGCACACGCAGCACGTCCAGGTCGATCTGGTCGAAGTTCAGCCCGGCCGTCGAGCGCAGCTTCAACCGCACGCCGCCCTTGATGCGCCGCCCGATCGGCAACTGGGCCAGCGGCAGGTCGGGGGCATACGAAAAATAGCTGGCCGAGGCGATCTCGACCGGCCACAGGGTGACCTCATGCCCGGTGCGAAACTGGCAGGGGGTCTCATCGCCCTTGCCCAGCTGGCTGCGCATCGTGCTGCCCCGCGCAATCTTGAACCCGCGTGCCAGGTTGCCGTCGTTCAGGTCGGGGCGGATCTGCGCCATCAACATGGCCGGTGTGGGCGCCAGGTAGTTCGGGTAGATGATTTCCAGCAGCCGCTGCGTGAAACGCGGAAACTCCGCGTCGATCTTCAGCTGCACCCGCGACGCAAGGAAGGCAAACCCCTCGAGCAGGCGCTCGACATAGGGGTCGGCGACCTCGATGCCGTCCATGCCGAGCCGGGCCGCGATCTTCGGAAACTGCGAGGCAAACTCAGCCCCCATCTCCCGCAAGTGCTGGAGTTCCTGGTTGTAGTAGCGAAGAAGGCGGGGATCCATGCGCTCGGGTCAGGACAAGCTCGGTTGTTTGAGGTTCAGTTGATTTCCTGGATCTCGACCTGGCCGGTCTCCAGGTCGACTTCAGTGCGCAGCAGCAGCTCGAAGGGCACCGGCTGGGCCCACAGGTTGCCCGAGATGCGCAGGCTCACCACGTTGTGGTGGTCCATCGAGAGGTCGGACACCAGCGCCTCGACCTTCAACGTGGAGGCCATGATGCGCGGCTCGAAATCGAGAATGGCCCGCTTGACGTCGGCTTCGAGTCCGATGACGTCCAGCGTCGACGCTGTCTCGCCGGACAGCGTGGGCAGACCGTAGTTGATGACGGACCGGGCCGCATGGGGGTGCGCAGCCCAGTCGATCTCTCCTGACAGCTTGCTGGTGTTGAACAGCCAGGCGAGGTCGCGCAGCACCGCCTCGCGCAACTGCACCTTGCCCAGCACGCGCAATTCGCGCGCCTCGGCCGTCTTGTTCGGCTCGTTGTCGATGAGCCGGTCCAGCAAGGCAGGTTGCAGGCGCTCCTGCGGCGTCAGCGCGGCCACGGTCAGTGATCCGTCGACTCACCCGCCGCCGCATCGGGCGCGTCGGGTGCACCGGCGTCCGGCTCGGCGCCGGCCTCGGTGTTCCAGGTCACGGTGCGCACGTCCATCAGCGAGACGTCACCGGTGTCGGTCGTGAACACGCGCTGCCCCAGGCCGGTGTAGAAGCCTTCGAGCGGCTCGTCCCAGGCCGTCTTGCGCGCCAGGGCGAGCAGGCCGTCGTCGCTCTTGTGCGAACCGGGGTAGCGGGTGGGCACCAGGCCCACGGTCTCGCCACCGTTGACGAACTGCAGATGCACCGGCATCCAGACCGCGTCACGCAGGTCTTCCGGCGCCTCGATCTCGAGCTTGGCCAGCCGGGAGAACGGCACCCAGTAGTAATTGCCGTTGATGATGACCTCGAGCACCGGGCCCAGCCGCATGTCGGCGTCGGCCATCCACTCGAACGGCTGGTCGCCCAGGGTGCCCGCACTGGTGGGGGCCTGCTCGAAGGCCTGGTCGCGCAGTGCACGGGCCTGGGCGGCCTCGCCCTGCCCTTCGCGCAGCAGGGCCTCGATCAACAGGGCCATCCAGGGCTCCGGTTCACCGAACAGCATCGGCACCTTGCGCCCGGCGAACACCTGCTCGCGCAGCGTCTCGCACTTGATGGCCTCGCGGTAGGTCTGGGCCATCGCCAGGGCCATCGGGTCGAGTTCGGCCGAGACGTTGAGCTGGTTCAGCGCGCGGTCCCATTGCCCCAGCACACACAGCAGCTGGAACAGGAAAATGCGTTTCTTGGCATCGGCAGGCTTGGCCCGGATGTCGTCCT
The DNA here is from genome assembly GCA_965650765.1 of uncultured Burkholderiales bacterium. GTDB lineage: Bacteria > Pseudomonadota > Gammaproteobacteria > Burkholderiales > Burkholderiaceae_C > Caldimonas. Next base: position 1,608 of record CBFGPV010000010.1, on the reverse strand, counting down.
GAAGGGCCTTGAGGGCCTGCACCGGGTCCCCGGCACGCAGGTGTTCTTCCGCTGTGGGAGTTGCCATGGTCAGACGACCTCCGCCGTGAAGCTCATGTTGCCCTTCTTCTGGCCCTTTTCGTCCTGGGCCACGTATTCGACCGTGATCTTCTGGAACGAGAAGATCCATTGCTCGTGCAGCGTCGCGTCGGCCGTCGACAGGTCGTACGACGTGATGCGCGCGTTCTCGAGCGTGACGATCATGAAGTCCACCGGCAGGCCACCGGCCTTGCGCACATGGAGCGTCACCTTCTTCAGCAGTTCGTTGGCACGCATCACCGACATCATCGGCGTCGATGCCGCATCGACCTCCTTGAAGACGTGCAGGGATTCGATCGACGTCTTGGCCGCCGCTCCGGCACCACCCATCGCACTGGCCGAGCGCATTCCCCAGCGCCAGCCGGAGATGTCGATGGCCTCGGGGTGCACCTTGTCGTTCGCTTCGCCCTTGATGACGCCGGAACGGGTGCCCTCGATCTTCAGGAACATGTCAGCTTGACTCATAGGCTCCTCCTGGCATCACCCTTGATTTGCGCCGGACCCGGCGCGACCGCACGAGGCAGTCCGCGCCAGCCCGTCGCGCGACACCGGTGATCCGGGTCGGCAGCGCCAGCCAGAAGGCCAGCCGGCTGCCGGCCGGGACCGGGTCATGGCAAGACTCACTCGCTGTTGCCGGCGATGTCCCACACCGCGTCCTTGGTGCCGCCCTTCTTGGCGCCCTTTTCGTCCTGCGGCTGGTACTTGTAGGTGAACTTGGCGAAGTTCAGGGTGACGTTTTCCGTCAGGCGATCCTCGCCGCCGCTGCCGCCGGTGGACACGCTGGTGACCATCACTTCTTCCATCTTGATCACCACGTACTCGACGGGGGTGCCGCCGGCCTTGCGGACGATCAGGGTGGCTTCCGGATAGTGCTTGCCGTTGCAGCAGGCGAGCATCAGCGCGTTGGAGGCCGAGTCGATGTACTTCGTGAAGGACAGGTCCTGCACGTTGACCTTGCCGGCGCCGCCGCCACCGCCCATGTGGGTGGTGCCCGACTGGGACATGCCCCAGCTCCAGGCCAGCACGTCGATCTTGCCGGCGTGGGTCTTGTCGGTCGATTCGCCTTCGATGTCGCCGATCTTGATGAAAATGTCTACAGCCATGATCTTTCCTTTCAGTGGGTCGTGAAAAACAAGCAGTGGGTACTTCAGTTGAACCGGGACTCGACTGCGTGCGGAAGTCCCGGATAGCGGCCGCTATGCAAAAAAGAAGGCTGGCCGTGTCTCGCTCAGGCCGCCTTGGCCGAAGGCAGCTTCGACACCAGGCGCAGCGAGACCGTCAGGCCCTCGAGTTGGTAATGAGGACGCAGGAAGAACTTCGAGGTGTAGTACCCCGGGTTGCCTTCCACTTCCTCGACGATGACCTCGGCTGCAGCCAGCGGCTTGCGGGCCTTGGTCGATTCAGACGAGTGCGCCGGATCGCCGTCGACGTACTGCAGGATCCAGTTCTGCAGCCAGATCTGCATGTCGGAGCGCTCCTTGAACGAACCGACCTTGTCGCGCACGATGCACTTCAGGTAGTGCGCGAAGC
>CBFGPV010000009.1:0-62118 GCA_965650765.1 uncultured Burkholderiales bacterium | reverse complement strand
GCAGGCGCGATGCGCGCCGCCAGGCCCGCCAGGCCGGCACCACCGATGATGATGCTGCCCAGCCCGGGATGTTGCCGACAGACCGCTCGGCAGGCCTCGATCAGCAGGGCTTCGGCGCGTTGCGGTGCGGCGGCCAGTTCGCCCCCGGTGGCCGTCAGCGTGTGGATGCAGCGCAGCGGCGCATCCAGTGCAAGCGCCTGGGCCAGCCGCCTGAGCATCGGCCCCCAGGCCACACCGGCCGTGACGATGGCATACGTGCCCTGTGCGGCCGCTGCCAGCATCGCCGCTTCAGCCAGCCCGGTGACCGGTGTGGGTGAGGCTTCGCGCAGGGCCCACAGTCCCGGGTCGCCAAAACAGCCGATCAGCACGCTGTCGGGCAGGCCGTGCCCGGCGGCATGGGCCGCCAGCGTGTCGAGTGCGGCGTGGGCGGCGATGGCCAGACCCGCTTCGGTGCTGATGTAGGCCGGGCCGAACCGGGCCGTGGCCGTGTCGATCAGCGCCTGGTCTGCGCAGCAGGCCGCGGCGTGATGCGCCAGCATGGCCGTGATGGCCGGGGTGGTGTTCGGGTTGAGGATCAGCAGGCGGGGTCGCATGGGCCGCTCACGAGCCGAACAGGCTGAGCAGGTCGACGGGGCCGCGCTCGGCCAGCGTGAAGTCGAGCATGGCTTCCAGGTGGGACAGGTGGCGCTGCATCAGTTCACCGGCGGCGCGTTCGTCGCCCAGGCGGATCGCCGCCAGCAGACCGCGGTGCTCATGGCAGCCGCAACCCCCGTTGCGGGTGGGGTGCACCGTGCCGGTGGCCTCCGGTGTGCCGTAGCTCATCAGGACCAGCGAGGTGCGCGACACCATCTCGCGCAGCACCCGGTCCAGGGTGCGGTGGCCGGAGCGCGCGCCGATCAGCAGATGGAAGTCGCCGCTCAGGCGGATGGCCCGGCTGCGGTCGCCTCGGGCGCGCGCCTCTTCTTCCTGGTCGATGTAGAGCGCCAGGTTGCGCAGGTCGGCCGGCGTGGCCACGCGCATGAAACGCGACAGCAGCGTGGGCTCGATCATGCGCCGCACTTCGAACACCTCCTTCGCCTCGTCGGCCGACGGTCGGGACACCGAGGCTCCCCGGTGTGGCGTGAGGGTCACGAGCTGCTCGTTGGCCAGGCGGATCAGCACATGGCGGATGCGGGTGCGCGAGACACCGAAGGCCTGGCCGAGCTTGTCCTCGACCAGCTTGGTGCCCGGCACCAGGCGATGGTCCAGGATGGCCGAGACGATGCGTTCATGGATGTCCGCGTCGCTGAGCCCGGGCATCTCGTGCGGGCTGGGCAGGGTGTGCGCGGCGGTGGGCGTGAGCATGGGGTCCAGTCCTGAAAAGGTCATCGGGTGCGGCGACGCCGCAGCAGTGCGCCCGTGCCGAAGGCCAGCGCCACCACGGCCAGCGAGATCACGGTGGTGAGCGAACCCAGCGCATAGATGGCCGGGGTGGTCACGGTGGTGGTCAGCCCCTGCAGTTCGAGCGGCAGGGTGTTGACGTCGCCGATCGCCTGGGACGTGCGGGCAATCTCGTCCCACGACAGCGTGAAGCCGAACATGCCGATGCCCACCACCGAGGGCCCGATCAGCGGCAGCACCACATGGCGGAAGGTCTGCCAGGGGCTCGCGCCCAGGTCGCGGGCGGCTTCCTCGTAGGCGGTGTTGAAGCGGTTGAAGACGGCAAACATGATCAGCAGCCCGAACGGCAGCGTCCAGGTCAGGTGGGCGCCCAGCGCCGACGTGGCAAGGCCCAGGCTGGTGCCGTAGTTTTCCAGTGTGGTGGTCGCGCCCAGCGCATCGAGCAGCCACTTCAAGCCGCTGTCGATCAGACGGAACTGCAGCCCGATGCCCAGCGAGATGATGATCGAGGGCATGATGAGGCTGGCCACCGTGACGTAGAACAGGCCGTCGGCGCCGCGCAGCGGCTTGCGAAAGGCCAGCCCGGCCAGGACCGACAGCAGCACGGTCAGCAGCATCACCGCCGTGCCCAGCGCCAGCGAGCGGCGCAGTGCCGCACCGATGTCGACCACGCCCAGCCCTTCCATCAGCTCGCGGTACCAGTGCAGCGACCAGCCGCGCATCGGGAAGGTCAGGCCGCCTTCCGGCCCCTGGAAGCTCAGCACGAAGATCGTGATCACCGGGCCGTACATGAACAGCATGAACAGCGCAAACACCAGGGCCAGCCCGAAGAATCCCGGCCCGCGGCCGTGACGGTGCACATTCATCACAGCTCCCTTCGCAGGTCGACCAGGCGGGTCAGCGCCCAGATGATCATCAAGACCACCGCCAGCAGGATCACCGCATTGGCCGCGGCCAGCGGGAACTGCAGGTAGGAGGTCTGCACCTGGATGATCTTCCCCACCGAAGCGATCTGCTGGCCGCCCATCACGCCCACCGTGACGAAGTCGCCCATCACGATCGTGATCACGAAGATCGAGCCGATCAGGATGCCCGTGCGCGACAGCGGGATGACCACGTTCCAGACGGTCTGCCAGGCCGAGGCACCCGCATCGCTGGCAGCCTCGATCAGTGAACGGTCGATGCGCATCATCGAGTTGAAGATGGGCACGATCATGAACATCGTGTACAGGTGCACCAGCGCCAGCACCACCGAGAAATGGCTGAACAGCAGCCACTCCACCGGCTCGTCGACCAGCCCCGCACCCAGCAGCGCCTGGTTCACCAGCCCATGGCGGCCCAGCAGCGGCACCCACGAGATCATGCGGATCACGTTCGAGGTCCAGAACGGGATGGTGCACAGGATGAACAGCACCGTCTGCAGCGTGCTCGAGTGCACATGGAAGGCGAGGAAATACGCCACCGAAAAGCCCAGCACCAGCGTGATCAGCCAGGTGAGCACACACAGCATCGCCGTGGACAGGTAGGTGCGCAGCGTCACGCACAGCTCGTCGGTGTTGCCGCAGCCCTCGAAGATCGCGAGGTAGTTCTTGACGGTGAAGGCGGGCAGCAGCTCGTATTCGTTGAAGTCCCAGAAGCTCACCATCACGACAAGCCCCAGCGGGATCAGAAAGAAGAACGCGAACACGGCCGCCAGCGGCATGGCCTGGAGCCAGGCGGCAGGGCCCTGGCGAAGCGTGGTGGGTGTCATGGCGTGCACAGGGTGGGCCGCCCCTTCCGCGCACGCGGGAGGGGCAGGGGACAGGGGGTGGTGTGAGGGAAGGGCAGCCTCAGGCCGCCACGAACTCATTCCACTTCTGCACCATGTAGTTGTTCTCGTCCATCACCGCATTCCAGCAGGCGATTGCGCCCATGCGCTGCTCGTACGATCCACCGTCACGCACCTTGCCGGCCTTCTCCAGCACATCGCCATTGGGCGACTTGATGTCTTTTTCGGCGGGTTTGCCTTCCATCCAGTAGGCCCACTCATAGGGCTCCATCTTCGCCTTGGCGGTCTCGAGCACCGCGCTGTAGTAGCCCTGGCGATTCAGGTAGGCGCCCGCCCAGCCGTCGAGGAACCAGTTGATGAATTCATAGGCCCCGTCGAGCTTGCGGCCGCTGAGCGTGGCCGGCACCCCAAAGCCAGCGGCCCAGGCACGATAGCCTTCCTTCAACGGCTGGAAGGTGCAGGCCAGGCCCTTGGTGCGCACGGCGGTCACGGCGGGCGACCACATCGACTGGATCACGACCTCGCCCGAGGCCATCAGGTTCACGCTTTCGTTGAAGTCCTTCCACAGGCTGCGGAACTGGCCGGCCTTCTTGGCCTCGATCAGCGTCTTGATCGTGAGGTCGATCTCCTTGCGGGTCATGTTGCCCTTGTCGGGGTACTTGTACAGGCCCATGGCCTCGACCACCATCGCGGCGTCCATGATGCCGATCGAGGGAATGTTCAGGATCGCGGCCTTGCCCTTGAACTCGGGGTTGAGCAGTTCGGCCCAGGAGCTGATCGGCCGCTTGATGAGGTCGGGCCGGATGCCCAGCGTGTCGGCGTTGTAGACGGTGGGGATCAGCGTCATGAACTGCGTGGGTGCGTCGGCGAACTTCTTCGACCGGGCGCCCTCGAGGAACATCACCTTTTTCGGTGCCGTGCCCTGGTCCCCGACCTTCTTGCCGGCGATCTCGCCCCGCGTGAACAGCGGCGTGATCTTGTCGGCATGCTTGATGCGCTTGCTGTCGATGCCCAGCAGGTTGCCGGTGGGAATGATCTTCTTGAGCGAGAAGTACTCGGTGTCGATCAGGTCGAAGGAGTTCGGTGCGGTGACGGCACGTTTGGTGACGTCGTCGGTCGTGACCGCGACGTACTGGATCCGGATGCCGGTGTCGGCCTCGAACTTCTCGGCAATGGCCTTGTCCTGGTTGACAGCGGTGCCCAGGTAGCGCAGCACGATCTTGTCCTGTGCATGGATGGCCGGGCCGAAGCCGGCCGCGAGGATGCCGGCCGTGCCCTTGAGCAGCGTGCGGCGGTGGCGGTCGGGTTCGGCGTCGATCGGGGTCGGGGCGGGCGGACGGATGTCGGACATGCGGTTTCTCCTTGAGGGGTGCGTCACGGGTGTGTCAGGGCGCGGGTCACGGGGTGGTGAGGGGATGGGCTTCGGCCCAGCCCACATGGGCCGGCTCGCCCGGCAGCCAGGGGGCGGCGTGGAACTCGTGTTCGGGCAGCATCGCGCTCAGCTCGCCACCGCTGGCGTCGTCGCGGCGCAAGGTCACCAGCACATAGGTGCCCTGGTACTCGGTGGCCAGCACGGTGCAGCGCAGCGGGTGCAATCCACCGCCCCCGCGCGACAGCCGGGTGTGGTCGGTGCGCACGGCCACGCGGCCGGCCGGCAGCTCGATCACGTTGTGGCCGCCCATGAAACGTGCGACGAACTCCGAACGGGGCGCGTTGAACACCTCGTGCGGCGTGCCTTCCTGCTCGATGCGGCCGCGGTTCATCACCACCACCTTGTCGGCCAGGGCCATCGCTTCTTCCTGTGAATGCGTGACATGCACGAAGGTGAAGCCCAGGTCGCGCTGCCAGCGTTTCAGCTCGGCGCGCATCTGCACGCGCAGGAAGGGGTCGAGCGCCGACAGTGGCTCGTCCAGCAGCAGCACCCGGGGTTCGGTGATCAGCGCACGCGCCAGGGCCACCCGCTGCTGCTGCCCGCCGGACAGCTCGGCCGGCTTGCGGTGCGCATGGCCGCCCATCGCGACCAGCTCCAGCAGTTCGCGCGCCCGTGCATGACGCTGTGCGCGGGCCACGCCGCGCATCTTCAGGCTGAAGGCCACGTTGTCCAGCGCGCTGAGGTGCGGAAACAGCGCGTAGCTCTGGAACATCATCGCGGTGCCGCGATCGGAAGCCGCCAGCCGCGTGATGTTGCGTGCGCCCATCAGGATGTCGCCGTCGCTGGCCTGCTCGTGGCCGGCAATCATGCGCAGGGTCGAGGTCTTGCCGCAACCTGAGGGCCCAAGCAGGCAGCAATAGCTGCCGGCAGCGATGCGCAGGTCGATTGCATCGACGGCCACCGTCTGGCCATAACGCTTGCTCAGGCGCACCAGCTCCAGGCTGGAAGAGTCGGCTGCCGTGGCCGGTCGTGTCGGCAGGGCTGCACGCAGCGGCGCGGGATCGGAAACCGGCAGGGCACTCAAGGCGTTCCTCCATGACCTCGTGGATCGGGTCTTGCCGGTTGAACTGCAAAGGCCATGCCACATCGCCCGTGGCCCCGCAGGCAGGCGGACGGCGGGCTTGTCAGATTGCATACGTTTCATGGGGGAAATGCGTGCAATCCGGCGCCGTGGCCTCAACCCGCCGGCGGGGGCCGGAGGGGGCCGTGCGAGTCGAGCTGCTGCGCACGAAGCGGTGCCCATGCACCGGCAGGAGGCGCCCGCACGGGCCAAGGCGGTGCACTGCCAATCGCATTCCTGCGCAAAACGGCCTGCGCGCCCCGAAACGGGCCGTGCGCAGGCGCAATCACGGCGGAATCAGGCTGGCCCGATGTTTGCTAGATACCACGTTGTATACAAGTAGGTATCTCAAAAGGGATGCCCGATCGAACTGTCATCTCACTCAGGAGTGCACTCATGTCCACGAACAATTGGTCCCGTCGCGATTGGATGACAACCGTGGGTGCGGCCGGCATCGGGCTGGCCACGGCCTCGGGGGCCGGGCTGGCGCGGGCGCAGAAGCCGCTGATGGTGGGTTTTGTGTACGTGGGGGCCAAGGACGACTTCGGCTACAACCAGGCGCATGCCCAGGCCGCGGCCGAGGTGCGCAAGCTGGCCGGCGTGAAGGTGGTCGAGGAAGAGAACGTGCCCGAGACCACCGCGGTGCAGAAGGCGATGCAGGGCATGATCGCGCAGGACGGCGCCCAGTTGCTGTTCCCGACCTCGTTCGGCTACTTCGACCCGCATGTGCTGGCGCTGGCGCCCAAGAATCCCGACGTGCGCTTTGCCCACTGCGGCGGCCTGTGGAACGAGGCGCGCCACCCGCGCAGCGTGGGCAGCTTCTTCGGCTACATCGACGAGGCGCAGTATCTCAATGGGGTCGTGGCCGGCCACATGAGCAAGAGCAAGAAGCTCGGTTTCGTGGCGGCCAAGCCCATCCCGCAGGTGCTGCGCAACATCAACGCCTTCACGATGGGCGCGCGTTCGGTCGATCCCGCCATCACCACCACGGTGATCTTCACCGGCGACTGGTCGATGCCGGTCAAGGAGGCCGAGGCCACCAACAGCCTGGCCGACCAGGGCATCGACGTGTTCACGATGCACGTGGACGGGCCCAAGGTGATCGTCGAGACTGCTGCGCGCCGCGGCAAGATGGTCTGCGGCTACCACGCCAGCCAGGCGAAGCTGGCGCCGCAGGCCTACCTCACCGGGGCCGAGTGGAACTGGATCACCGCCTACAAGACCATCATCGACGCCGCACGTGCCGGCAAGCCTCACCCCAACTTCGTGCGCGGCGGCCTGAAGGAAGGTTTCGTCAAGCCCTCGGCTTACGGCAGTGTCGTGAGCGAAGCGGCGCGCAAGAACGCCGACGCGGTCAAGGCGGAGATGCTCAAGGGCAGCTTCGACATCTTCAAGGGTGAGCTCAAGGACAACACCGGCAAGGTGGTCATCGCCCGCGGCAAGGTGCTCAAGCAGACCGACCTCGAACTGGAATCGATGAACTACCTGGTCGAAGGGGTGGTGGGCCGGGTCTGAGCGCATGAGTGGCAACCGCACCCCACCACCTGGCACCTCGATGAGCGCCCCATCCTGGCACGCACCGGCCGAAGCCGTCGCACTGCCCGTGCTGGCGCTGGCCGCGGCACTGGGGTTGTTCGGGTTGTTCGTCTGGTTCGGGGGACACAGCCCGGTGGAGGCCTGGACGCTGCTGTTCCGTGGCGCCTTCGGCGATGCCTTCTCGTGGCAGAACACCTTGCAGCGGGCCGCGCCGCTGATGCTCACCGCGCTGTGTGTGGCCGTGCCGGCGCGTGCCGGGCTGATCGTGATCGGCGGTGAGGGTGCGCTGGTCGTCGGTGCACTGGGATGCGCCAGCCTGCCCTACCTGCTGCCGCTGCCGCAAGGAGCGGCGGGCACGGCCGCCGTGCTGCTGGCCGGGGCGCTGGGTGGAGCGCTGTGGGTCGCGGCTGCCGGGGCGCTGCGACAGTGGCGCGGGGTGAACGAGACGATCTCCAGCCTGCTGCTGGGCTACATCGCGATCGCATTGTTCAAGCACCTCGTCGAAGGCCCGATGCGCGACCCTTCCAGCCTGAACAAGCCCTCCACGCTGCCCCTGAACGAGAGCTGGCTGATCGGTGGCATCGCCGGGACCGATGTGCACTGGGGCCTGGCCATCGGCCTGCTTGCCTGCGTGGCCACGGGCTTGTGGCTGAGCTTGTCGACCCATGGCTTTGCGATCCGTGTGGTCGGTGGCAATGCGCGCACCGCGCGGGGTGTGGGCCTGCCCACCGATCGGCTGGTGATCACCGCCTGCGCGGTGGGTGGCGCCTGTGCGGGGCTGGCCGGGGCCGTCGAGGTGGCCGCGGTGCACACCTCGGCCAATGCCGCGGTGATCGCCGGGCTGGGCTACACGGGCATCCTGGTGTCCTTCGTGGCGCGGCACAACCCGTGGGTGATCGTGCCGGTGGCCATCCTGTTCGGCGGGTTCGGCGCCTCGGGCAGCCTGCTGCAGCGGCGCATGGACCTGCCCGATGCTTCCGTGCTGGTGCTGCAGGGCTTTGCCTTCGTGATGATCCTGGCCAGCGAAGCGCTGCGCGGCCGGCTGTTTGCGCTGCCGGTGCCCCGCCTGGTGCGCCTGCGGGTGGTGAAGGGGGTGGCGTCATGAATGAGCTGGCCTGGTTCGACGTGATCGTCGCGGTGCTGGGTGGTGCGGTGCGCGTGGGCACCCCCTTCCTGTTCGTGAGCCTGGGTGAATGCCTGACCGAAAAGTCCGGCCGCATCAACCTGGGCCTGGAAGGTGTGCTTGTGCTGTCCGCCATGGCCGGCTTCGGTGGCGCCTACCTCAGCGACTCGGCCTGGATCGGTGTGCTGGCCGCAGGCGCCAGCGGCGCGCTGCTGGCCTTGCTGCACGGCCTGCTGTGTTCGCTGCCGCGCGTGAGTGACATCGCCACCGGCATTGCACTGATGCTGCTGGGCTCGGGCCTGGCGTTTTTCCAGGGCAAGCCGCTGATCCAGCCGCAGGCACCACAGATTCCGTCCATCCCCCTGGGGGGCTGGGCCGACTCACCAGCCGTGCAGTCGGCCCTGCAGATCAATGCGCTGTTCCCGATCGGGGTGCTGCTGGCACTGGTGATGACCTGGGCCTTCACGAACACCCGCTGGGGCCTGGTGGTGCGCATGGCCGGTGACTCCAGCGACGCGGCGCGTTCGCTCGGGTATTCGGTGCACGGCGTGCGCATCGCGGCCACGACCGCCGGGGGCTTCATCGCCGGGCTGGGCGGGGCCTCGCTGTCGCTGTACTACCCGGGGTCGTGGAACGAGGGCCTGTCCAGCGGACAAGGGCTGATTGCCGTGGCACTGGTGATCTTCGCGCGCTGGCATCCCACCCGTTGCCTGGCGGCGGCGCTGCTGTTCGGCGGTGCCGGTGCGCTGGGGCCGGCTCTGCAGTCGGTCGGGGTCAGCGGCGGCTACTACCTCTTCAACGCGATGCCCTATGCCCTGACCCTGGCCATCCTCGTCTGGACCTGTTCCCCCCGCCGCAGCCTGCGTGGCGCGCCGATGGAACTGCAGGTTTCTCGCTGACCCACGGAGCCCACCATGCCCCATGTTGCTGCCCAACCCTATCCCTGGCCGTATGACGGCGCCCTGCTGCCGACCAACACTGCGCTGCTCATCATCGACATGCAGACCGACTTCTGTGGTGTCGGTGGGTATGTCGACAAGATGGGCTACGACCTCTCGCTGACCCGCGCGCCGATCGAACCCATCGCCCGGGTGCTCGCTGCCATGCGTGCGCGCGGGTACACCATCATCCACACCCGCGAGGGCCACCGGCCCGACCTCAGCGATCTGCCGGCCAACAAGCGGTGGCGCTCGCAACGCATCGGCGCCGGCATCGGTGACCCCGGCCCTTGCGGACGCATCCTCGTGCGCGGCGAACCGGGCTGGGACATCATCCCCGAGCTCGCACCGCTGCCCGGCGAGCCGATCATCGACAAGCCGGGCAAGGGGTCGTTCTATGCGACCGACCTCGAACTGGTGCTGCACACGCGTGGCATCCGCAACCTGGTGCTCACCGGCATCACCACCGACGTGTGCGTGCACACCACGATGCGCGAGGCCAATGACCGCGGCTTCGAGTGCGTGATGCTCGAAGACTGCACCGGCGCCACCGACCTGGGCAACCACCAGGCCGCGCTGAAGATGATCCAGATGCAAGGCGGCGTGTTCGGCGCCGTGTCCACCTCGTCCCAGCTCATCGAGGCCCTGGCGGCCTGAGCCTTCTTTCACCTCGTTCCCACCTCGTCCCCACTGCAGGAGCCACCATGTCCGACCGCAAGCCCGTCAATCCCTCCCGTCGCCGCGCCCTGCGTGCCGGCGTGGGCAGCGCTGCCGCCCTGGCCCTGAGTTCGCCGCTGCGCAGCCCGGCGCAGTCGTCCGAGAAGATCCTCATCGGCTTCTGGCCGATCGCCTCGGGCCTGCCGCTCTACACCGCGCTGGAGCGCGGTTTCTTCAAGGAGGCCGGCCTGAATGTGGAGGGCGCGAAGTTCGCCAGCGCCCAGCAGGTGGCCGAGGCCATGATTGCCGGTCGGGTGCAGGGCTCGGCCAACGGCACGGCGTCGGCCGCGCTGGCCCTGGCCGAGATCACCTCGCCCAACCTGTTCAAGATCATCTGTTCCAACCCGTCCAACCACAAGCTGGTGCTCGACCAGTTTGTCGTGGCCAAGGACAGTCCGATCCGCAGCATTGCCGAGCTGAAGGACAAGCGCGTGGCCAGCGGGCCGGGCATCCAGAACGTGACCCTGGCCAAGATCATCCTCGAGAAGAACGGCATCACCGACCCGAAGGTGATCGAACTGCCGATCGGCCAGCATGTGCCGGCCCTGGCCGCCGGTCAGCTCGATGCGGTCTACACCCTCGAGCCCACCGGCACGGCCGGGCGGCTCAAGGGCCTGACCCGCGTGCTCGAGAACGGCGTGATCTCGAAGTACGTGCTCGGCCAGGCCGATGCGCCCTGGTTCGGCGGCTCGGCCAGCGTGACCACCGCCTTCCTGAAGGACCGGCCCGACGATGCGAAGAAGTACGTCGCGGCCTATGCCCGCGCCGTGGACTTCGTGCGGCGCAATCCCGACGAATGCCGCCGCCATCTCGACGGCTTCACCAGCATCGACGAGTCGCTGGTGAAGGAGGTGCCGCTGTCGGGCTTCACGCTCTACAACGAGTTCAAGGCCAGTGACATCGACGCCTTCCAGAAGTTCTTCGACGTCTTCACCGAGCGCAAGATCTTCTCGCGCCCGGTGCCGGTCAAGCCCTTGCTCTACACCGCCTGAGGTTGCCATGAAGGCCTGGATGGACAGACTTTTCGACCGGCGGTTGCTGCCGCTGGTGGGCCCGCTGCTGCTGTTTGCGCTGTGGCAACTGGTGATCTCGGCGCAGTGGGTCAAGCCGGTGCTCCTGCCCCCGCCGGGCGACACGCTGGCCCACCTGGTGGGCGTGTTCGGCTCGGGGGACATCTTCGGTGACCTGGGGGCCACGATCTGGCGCGTGCTGTGTTCGTTCGGCATTGCCGTGGTCGTGGGCGTGCCGCTGGGGGTGATGCTGGGTGCGTCCGAGTCGGCCTACCGCAGCGTGGAGTTCCTGATCGACTTCTTCCGCTCGACACCGTCGTCGGCCCTGATCCCGTTGTTCCTGCTGATCTTCGGCATCACCGACATCAACAAGATCGCCATCGCCAGCTTCGGCGCCATGCTGATCGTGCTGTTCAACAGTGCCTACGGCGTGATGAACGCCAAGAAGACCCGCGTGATGGCCGCCCAGATCATGGGCGTGCGCCGGCTGCATGTGTTCAAGGACGTGATGCTGATGGAAAGCCTGCCGCAGACCTTCGTGGGGTTGCGCAGCGCGGTGTCGATGGCCCTGGTGATCGTGATCGTGGCCGAGATGTTCATCGGCTCCGAGAACGGGCTGGGCCACCGCATCATCGACGCCCAGCAGGTCTTCAACGTGAAGGAGATGTACACCTCCATCCTCGTCACTGGGGCGCTCGGCTACCTGCTGAACCTCGCCTTCCTGCTCGCCGAAAAGCGGCTGATCCACTGGAGTGGCAAGGCATGAGCGGCCCCATCCCTGTCCTGCCGGCCAGCACGGCGCCGGTGTCCACCGCCCGGGTGCTGACCACGCTGTCGCCCACCGGCCGACCGCATGTGACGGTGCGCGGCCTGTGCAAGTCGTTTGCGGGCGTGCCGCTCTACACCGACTTCGACCTCGACCTGCCGCGCGGCGAAATCGTCTCGATCTTCGGTCCCAACGGCTGCGGCAAGTCCACGCTGATGAACATGATCGCCGGGCTGATCCCGCTGGATGCCGGCGAGATCCTGTTCGACGGCAAGTCGCTGAAGGACACCGACATCGGCTACGTGTTCCAGAACTACCGTGATGCGCTGTTCCCGTGGATCACCGCGTGGGACAACATCGCCTATCCGCTGCGCCGCCGCGGCATGAAGGAGGCCCAGGTGCGCGAGCGGGTGGATGAACTCGTGCGGCTGTTCGAGATCCGCTTCGACCTCAAGCGTTACCCCTACGAGCTGTCGGGCGGGCAGATGCAGACGGTGTGCATCATGCGTTCGCTCGCGCCCCGCCCCGAGGTGATGTTCCTCGACGAACCGTTCTCGGCGCTGGACTTCGAGATGACGCTGTTCATCCGCGAAAAGCTGCAGGAGGCGCACCTGGCCACCGGCACGACGATGGTGATCGTCTCGCATGACCTGGAGGACGCGGTCTTCCTGGCCGACCACATCCTGCTGCTGACCCGTCGACCCACACGCATTGCCGAGCTGGTGCCCTTCACGATGCCGCGTCCGCGGCTGCCCGAGGCGGTGTCCGACCCCGAGTTCGTGCGCGTGAAGGCGCACACGCTGGAGGTCTTCCGCCGGGAGATGAATGCATGACCGGCGCATCGGTCCGGCCCAAGGAGACGCCATGACCGCGCTCGCCCTCGAAACCTACCAGCTCACCCGTCGCTTTGGCAGCTTCACCGCGCTTGACGGGGTCTCGCTGAAGGTCCGCCCTGGCACCGTGCATGCCCTGCTGGGTGAAAACGGCGCGGGCAAGAGCACGCTGGTGAAGTGTGTGGTGGGTTACCAGGCGCCCAGCGAAGGCAGTGTGCTGGTCGACGGGCGGGAGCACGACATTGCCTCGCCGGTGGTCGCGCGTGAACTGGGCATCGGCATGGTGTACCAGCATTTCACCGTGGTGCCCGGCATGAGCGTGGCCGAGAACCTGCTGCTGGCCCGCGGCCGCGTGCCGGCCGTGATCGACTGGAAGACGGCGCGGGCCGAGCTGGAGGACTTTCTGGCAGGCACGCCGTTCCGGCTCGACCTGGATGCCACGCCGATGGCCCTGTCGGCTGGCGAGAAGCAGAAGCTGGAGATCCTCAAGCAGCTTTTCCTGCGCCCGCGCCTGCTGATCCTGGACGAGCCGACCTCGGTGCTCACGCCCCAGGAGGCGGACGAGGTGCTGGGGCTGCTGCGTGAACGGGCCCGAGCCGGCGAGTGCACCGTGCTGCTGATCACGCACAAGTTCCGTGAAGTCATGGCCTATTGCGACGAGGTCAGCGTGCTGCGGCGGGGCCGTCTGGTGACCAGCCTGCCGGTGAGCCAGGCCAGCCCCGAGCGGCTGTCCACGGCGATGATGGGCGAGCAGCGTGCGGTGCGGGCCTGGGAGCGCCAGGTGCAGCCGCCCGGGGCGGCCACGCTGAGCATCCGCGGGCTGGCGGTGCGTGGTGACCGCGGCGAGCTGGCAGTGCACGGGCTGGACCTGGCGGTGCATGCCGGTGAGATCGTGGGCGTCGCGGGCGTGTCGGGCAACGGGCAACGCGAGCTGATGGAGGCCCTGGTGGGGCAGCGCGCGCGCCACGCCGGGCAGGTGAACGTGTGCGGCGAAGGCTTTGCCGCGACCCGCGAGCAGAACCGGCGCCTGGGCGTGCGCAGCCTGCCCGAGGAGCCCTTGCGCAACGCCTGCGTGGGCGAGCTGAGCGTGGCCGACAACCTGGCGCTGCGCGACTTCGACCAGCCACCGATGGCGCGCCTCGGCTGGCGCGCGGGACGACGGGTGCGCGAGCGCGCCCGGTCCTTGATCACCGAGTACGGCGTCAAGACCCAGGGCGAGACGGTGCCGATCCGGGCCTTGTCGGGCGGCAACGTGCAGCGTGCCGTGCTGGCGCGCGAGCTGGACTCGCCGGCGCGCCTGCTGCTGGTGTCCAACCCGGTGTTCGGGCTGGACTTTGCCGCCGTGGCCGACATCCATGCCCGGCTCATGCAGGCCCGCAACCAGGGCGCGGCGGTGCTGCTGGTCAGCGAAGACCTCGACGAGCTGCTCAGCCTGGCCGACCGCATCGTGGTCATGAGCGAGGGCCGCATCGTGTTCGAGACCCCGGCCGCCGAGGCCGATCGCCACCTGCTCGGCCGCCACATGGGCGGGCGCGTGGCGGTGCCTCAGGCCGCGGCCGCATGAGCCGGGCGTCCATGCATTCACTTCGGAGGCGATGATGATCGAGATCGATGCACAACCCTATGCGTTCCGGTTCTCGCTGCGCCGTGCGGCGCTCGTGATCATCGACATGCAGCGGGACTTCATCGAGCCGGGCGGGTTCGGCGAAAGCCTGGGCAACGACGTGAGCCGACTGGCCGCGATCGTGCCCACCGTGGCCCGGGTGCTGGCAGCCTGGCGCGCCTGCGGCGGCCTGGTGGTGCACACCCGCGAGGGCCATCGCAGCGACCTGTCCGACTGCCCGCCGGCCAAGCGGGAGCGCGGCCAGCCGCGGCTGCGCATCGGCGACGTCGGCCCGATGGGGCGCGTGCTCGTGACCGGCGAGCCCGGTCATGCCATCGTGCCGGCGCTGGCGCCCGTGCCGGGCGAGCTGGTGATCGACAAGCCCGGCAAGGGCGCCTTCCATGCCACGCGGCTGGGCGAGGAGCTGTACCGCGAAGGCATCAGCCACCTCGTTTTCATGGGCGTGACCACCGAGGTCTGCGTGCAGACGACCATGCGTGAGGCCAACGACCGCGGCTACGACTGCCTGCTGCTGGAAGACGCCACCGAGAGCTACTTCCCGGCCTTCAAGCAGGCCACGCTGGAGATGGTGCGCGCCCAGGGGGGCATCGTCGGCTGGACGGCCCCCAGCCAGGCCCTGCTCGACGGACTGGACGCACGCACGGTCACCGCGCCGGCGCCCCTGGATGACCGCCTGTGCGACCCATTTCGCGACGCCGTGGACACCCCCCGCGCCGCCGCAGCATGACTGATTCAGGAGACTCGCGATGAGCGCACTTCCCACCACCCTGTCCGGCTGGCGCAAGGCCTATGCCGATGGCCGCCTGAGCGTGGCCGACGCCATCGCGCAGGTGCGATCCCGTGTGCACGACAACGATGCCGCATGGATCCATCGCTGTGACGATGATTTCGTCACGGCCCAGCTCGAGGCGCTGGCCCGCCGCGCGCCGCAAGGCGCCGCCACCCCGGGCCTGCCGCTGTACGGCGTGCCGTTTGCCGTCAAGGACAACATCGACGTGCAGGGCCTGCCGACCACGGCGGCCTGCCCGGCCTTTGCCCATGAAGCGCCGCACACCGCAACGGCGGTGCAGCGCCTGATGGCCGCCGGGGCCATCCTGATCGGCAAGACCAACCTCGACCAGTTCGCCACTGGCCTGGTCGGCACACGCTCACCCTATGGCGAGGTGCCCAATGCCTTTGATCCGCAGTATGTCAGCGGCGGGTCCAGTTCGGGGTCGGCCAGTGTGGTGGCCCGCGGGCTGGTCGCCTTTGCGCTGGGCACCGACACGGCCGGCTCCGGCCGTGTGCCGGCAGGCTTCAACAACATCGTCGGTCTCAAGCCCACGCCGGGCCTGGTCAGCACGCAGGGTGTGCTGCCGGCCTGTCGCAGCCTGGACTGCGTGTCGGTGTTTGCGCTCACCGTGAGCGACGCCGCCCAGGTGCTCGCGGTGATGGAGGGGCCGGTGGACGGCGAGGCGCGCTTTCACGCCGCGGCGCCCGGGCCGGCACGGTTTGCCGACGGCCTGCGTGTCGGTGTGCCACGGCGGCTGAACTGGTGCGGTGACGGCACCTACGAAGCGGCCTTTGCCGACGCGCTGATGCAGTGCAGCCGCATGGGCGCGCGGCTGGTCGAGGTCGATACCGACGTGCTGCACGAAGTGGCCGGACTGCTCTATGACGGACCCTGGGTGGCCGAGCGCTACGCCGTGCTGGAGCCGCTGCTCACTGGCCAGCCCGCAGCGATCGACCCGGTGGTGCGCCGGGTCGTCGAGGCTGCCTTGCAGCATGGCGCGGTCGACACCTTCCGGGCCCAGTACCGGCTGCGCGAACTGGCGGTGCGGGCCGATGCCTTGTGGCGGGACATCGACGTGCTCATGGTGCCCACGGCACCCACTCTGCCCACGCGCGCCGCGGTGGCGGCCGAGCCGGTGCTGCGCAACAGCGAGCTGGGCCATTACACCAACTTCGTGAACCTGCTCGGGCAGGCGGCGCTGGCCGTGCCTGCAGGCTTCACGCCCGCCGGTCTGCCGTTTGGCGTGACCTTCATTGCGCCGGGGGGGTGCGATGCGGCTCTGGCCGCGCTGGGTGCCCGCTGGCAGGCGGCGCTCGGGCTGCCGCTGGGCGCCCGCCTGGGACGGGCCGAACTGGACGACCTGCAGCTCGTGACCAATGCGCGCAGCGAGGCCACCCTGCCCATCGCCGTGGTTGGTGCCCACCTGGCCGGCATGCCGCTGCACGGCCAGCTCGTCGAGCGGGGCTGCAGGCTGCGTCGGCGCACCCGCACCGCGTCGCGCTACCGGCTCTATGCGCTGGCCGGGACGGTGCCACCCAAACCGGGCCTGGCACGGGCCGACGAGGGGGCAGCGATCGAGGTCGAGGTCTACGACATGCCGGTGCAGGCCGTGGGCAGTTTCCTGTCACTGATCCCGTCGCCACTCGGCCTGGGCAGCGTCGAGCTCGAGGACGGGCAGTGGGTGCAGGGCTTCATCTGTGAACCCTGGGCGCTGGCCGGTGCCGAGGACATCACCCGGCACGGTGGATGGCGCGCGTACCTCGCCGCGCGCCAGGCGCTGGCGCCCGCCTGAACCGGAGGCATCGCCCATGATCGAGCCGACACAGATCAACCGTCCCGAGGTGCTGGCCGAGGTGACCGCGCTGTTCCTGGACTATGAACGTGCGCTGATGCGCAACGACGTCGAGGCGCTGAATGCCTGGTTCTGGGAGCATCCGGCCGTCACGCGCTACGGCATCGCCGACCGCCAGCTCGGCCACGGCGAGCTGGTGGCGTTTCGGGCGGCGACCCCGGCACCGACCTTCACCCGCAGCCTGCACGAGGTGCGCATCACCACGTTCGGCAATGACCTGGCCGTGGCGCAGACTGAATTCGTGCGCAGCGACACACCGCTGCGGGGTTTCCAGAGCCAGACCTGGGCCCGGCTGCCCGAGGGGTGGAAAATCGTCGCTGCCCACGTCAGCATGATCGACTGGCCCGGGCCGGATCGAACCGCCACATGACCTCTGCCCGACTCAAACCCGTCAAGCCTGCGCCGAGTGCCGCGCCGGTCACCCCCCGTGTTCGCCAGCGCGCCGCGAAGGCCACGGTGCTCAGCCTGGCCGTGCTGCCCGAATCGCTGTCCCTGGGGGACCAGGCCTACGGGCAGATCAAGCAGCTGATCTTCGACTTCGAGCTGATGCCCGGCGACCGCTTCTCGGAGACCGAACTGGCCGAGCGGGTGCAGGTCAGCCGCACTCCGCTGCGCCAGGCCTTGCAGCGGCTGCAGCGCGAGGGCTTCCTGAAGGTCTTTCCGAAGGCCGGCTGGCAGGTCGCGCCACTCGACTTCGACCAGTTCGACGAGCTGTACGACCTGCGGGTCCTGCTGGAATGCCATGCGGTGCACCGCCTGTGCGAGGCACAGGACCGCACGGCGCTGCGTGAGCTGGCCGACACCTGGAGCGTGCCGGTCGCCGAGCGGCTCGAAGATGCCGACCAGGTGCGCGACCTCGACGAGCAGTTCCACCAGAAGCTCGTGCTGGCCATCGGCAACCGCGAAATGGCGCGCGTGCACCAGGACATCACCGAACGCATCCGCATCATCCGCCGGCTCGACTTCACCAAACCCTACCGGGTCGAGGCCACCTACCAGGAACATGCGCGCATCCTGAAGGCCATCACCCAGCGCCGGGTGGACGAGGCCCAGCGCCTGCTGAGGGCGCACATCGAGCAGAGCAAGCTCGAGGTCAGGCACATCACGCTGGACATGCTCTACCGCGTGCGCCGGCGGGCATCCCTATGATGAAGGACAGACGCGCGCCGGCCGAGTGGCTATCCTGAGGCGCATGAAATCCACCCTCCGCTCCCTGTCCCTGGCCGCAGCCACCGTGCTCGTGCTGGGCGCCTGCGCCTCGGCCGACAAGTCCCGCGTGACCGACGCCGCCGCCACCCCGCTCAACGACCTGAACCTGGTCAATGCGCCCATCCCCGAGCTGCTGAAGACGGCGCGCAAGGCCCCGTATGCGATGCCCGCGGAATCCGGTTGCGAGGCGCTGGCCCAGCAGGTGCGTGCGCTCGACGAAGTGCTGGGCCCTGACCTGGACACCCCGGCAACGGCTTCGAACCCCGGCCTGATCGAGCGTGGCACCAACGCTGTTGGCGACGCTGCCGTTGGCGCCCTGAAGGGTGCCGCCCAGGGCGTGGTGCCCTTTCGTGGCTGGGTGCGCAAGCTCACGGGCGCCGAGCGCTACTCGCGTGACGTGCAGGCCGCCATCGCTGCCGGCACGGTGCGCCGGGCCTACCTGAAGGGCCTGGCCGCGGCGCGCGCCTGCGTCCCGGCCGCGCCAGCGACGGCCGCGGCATCCTGAGCAGCAAGCGCTGCGCACGCATTGTGTGAGTGCGCACACACGACTGCGCATTCGCGGCAATAGTGCGCACTCCGTGTGCAGCCCCACGGCGCGGCAAACCGGCCTGGGCGTGGTGAAATGCGGGTCTTCGCAGCCTGATCGACCCTGTGCGCATGAACCCTTCACGCCCCCTCCCGGCAGCCCGCGATCGCGGCTTCACGATGATCGAGATGGTGATCGTCATCGCCGTCATCGCCATCCTTGCATTGATGGCCATGCCCAGCATCCAGGAGCGCATGGTGCGTTCGCAGATCGTCGAAGCGGCGCCCCTGTCGGACATCGCCAAGCAGCCGGTGGCGACCAGTTGGGCCACACAGCGAAAGTTTCCCAAGGACAACGCCGCTGCCGGGCTGCCGGTGCCCGAGAAGATCGTCGGAAACTATGTCAAGTCGGTCGCGCTGGACCAGGGGGCCGTTCACATCACCTTCGGCAACAAGGCGCACAAGCAGATCAAGGACAAGATCCTGAGCTTCCGTCCAGCCGTGGTCGAGGACGCGCCGATCGTTCCGGTGACCTGGGTCTGCGGTCATGCGTCAGCCCCCGCGCAGATGAAGCTGCAGGGCGAGGACAAGACCAACATCGAAGCGCGCTACCTGCCGTTGAACTGCCAGAAGGAAGCGGCCAAATCGGATGGCTGAGCGGGCACAGGCGCGGCCCTCGCCTCAGGCCGCGGCCATCTCGCGCAGGCGCGCGTGCACCCGTTCCAGAAAGCCGCGCGCCTGAATGGTGGGCGCGCTGTTGCGCACCACGAAGGCGTTGAGCGGGCATTCGATCTCGCTGCGGAATTCAATGACCCGCACCTTGCCCGGCACCATGTTGCGCGCCGTCACGCTGTCCACCACCGCCCAGCCCAGGCCACGCGCCACCAGGGATTCGGCCAGCTGCGAGGTCTGCACCTGCACCCGCGTCTGGGGTTCGAAGCCGAGCTGGCTGCCCACCTGCGACAGCATCGTGACGATCGGGTCATTGCCCACCAGGCCGATCAGCGGCAGCTCGGCCAGGCGGCTCAGCGGGTCGGGGTGATTCAGCGCGAAGCGGGGCGGTGCCAGCACGCACAGCCGCTCGCGCGCCAGAGGCATGGTGTCGATGCCGGGGTGATTGATCGCATAGAAGTCCAGCGCGATGTCGACCTCGCGGCTCAGCAGCGCCGCCGTGATCTGGCGCTTGTGCAGCGTGTGCACCTCCAGCGAGACCTCCGGCACCTCACGGTGGTAGGCCGCCAGCACGTCCGGCAGGAACTGGTGGCAGATCGACGGGATCGCGGCCACCCGCAGGTGGCCTGACAGGCCGCTCTTGAGGTTGCGCGCCGTCTTGCGCAGCGCCTCCAGCCGCTCGAACAGGCCGGCACTTTCCTGGAACAGCACCAGGCCCTCGGTGGTCGGCACGAGCTTGCCCGCCACCCGCTTGAACAGGGGGTAGCCCAGGCTGTGTTCGGCGTGTGCGATCACCCGGCTGACGGCCGACTGGGTGAGGTTGATCAACCGCCCCGCGCCGCTCATGGAGCCGGTCTCCATCACCGCCTGAAACACCTCGATATGCCGCAAACGCATGAAACATCTCCTTTGAAGGCATGACCGATCCGTGTTATCCCGAGGCTATGAGTTTCAGGAATGGGTGGCCGCGAAAGTCGCAATTCTGCTGCACCCGCGTCCTGCCGTAAATTCGCGCCCACGCCGAATCGCGGCCAGGAGAAGTTCGATGAGCTATCGCAGCGACACCCACCCCTTGCTCGGCCAATGGAGCAGCAACGAAGCGGCCTGGGCCGATGTCGAATACAAGGTGACGGCCAAGGGCGCCTCGTTCCAGGTTGTCGCCACCGACACCTACACGGGTGAGCGTGCCGAGATCAGCGAGGTGCTCTGGGACGGCATGACCCTTGCCTTTGCCGAGCGCTGGCCGTCCGGCCGTTCGGCCCGATGCATGCTGCGCATGGTCTCGGAAGAAGCCGCCGAGATCAGCCACACCTGTGTCGAGCATCACACGCTGCAGCGGCGGGCATTGACCATGCCGGCGGCTGTGGTGGCGCCTGCCCACCCCTCGTTCAGCGTGGGCGGCCATCGCTGGCGCGGCCGCTGAGCCGCCTCCCGGCAACACACACTACAGGAGGTGCGCCACCTCCGGGGCCGCCCCTCGAAGGTAGATCGTCGCGCCCTGCGCCGACTCGATCGTGTCGTGCAGGCTGCCTGCGCGGGCCAGGTGAAAGCCACCGGCGTCGAGCAGCAGGTGCCGGCCGATCTGCACCTGACCTTCAAGCACCACACATTCCTCGTCCATCGGGTGCCGGTGTGCCGGGATGCTGGCGCCGGGCTGCAGCCGCAACAGGTAGGCCATCACCTCGTCGGTGGCATGCAGCACCTTGATGTCCACACCGGCCAGGAAGGGCTGCCAGCCCGTGCCGTCAGGCGGGGCCGTCAGATGCCCCCCGGCCGGATCGGGCGGGCGGTGAGGCTGGGCCGCCACAAGCTGCATCACACGGCGCTTCAGCGCGGCGCTGCCGGATGCAGCCGGTGCCGGCAGCGGCGGGTCGCCGATCGCGTCGGTCAGGGCCTGTACGGTGATGTCGTCGAGGCGGGCCGAGGCATCGTCCGGTGCGTCACAGGAAGGGGCGGGCTCGGGTGTGTTCATGGTGGCAGGTCGGGTGCGGGTCGCACTGCGGCGGTCGTGGCGTCGGGGGTGCCCAGCACCTCGCGCAGCTTGGCCTGGGCCCGCAGGATGCAGGATTTCACCGTGCCCAGCGGCAGCCCGGTCGAGTCGCTGATCTGGGCGTGGGTGAGGTCGCGGAAGTAGGCCAGGCCCAGCAGCCAGCGCTCCTGGGGGGAAAGCCCGGCCAGAGCGGCATGCAGCGCACCGCTGCGCCGGGTGGCCTCGAGCAGGTCGGGCGGACCGGCCGCATCACTGGCACAACGCTCGGACTCCCGCCCGTTGTCGTCCTCGGCACATTCCGGGCTGGCCTGGCGGTGGCGCAGCAGGTCGATCGCCCGATTGCGCACGATGCACAGCAGCCAGCTCACCGGGCTGCCTCGTTCGCAGCGGTAGCTGGCGCATTCACGCCAGACCTGCAGGTAGGCCTCGGCCAGTACGTCGTCGAGGTCGGCTCCGCGCAGCAGGCGGTGTCCGAAGGCCTGGGCCAGCGCAATGGTGGCGTCGTAGAAGCGCTCGAAGTCATCGGCCCGGCCGTTGGCTGCGCCGCTCAGCCAGGCTGCGAGTTGCCGGTCACGCTGCGCGCGCGCCTCGGCCAGACCCGCCGGGGCGGCGTCGCGGTTGGCCAGGGTGGGCGCGGTGGCGGAGGGGGTCAGGTCCACGGTGATGGCGGGGCAACCCGGCGGGTGCCCGCGCCAGATGCGACGCGACCTGCCCCGCCATGCCGGTGACGTTAGCAGATGGCTGGCCGCCTGACCAGATGCGGCCGCGGCAGAGGATGGGGGCGTGCAGGCGTCGTCCATGAGGGCTCCTGCACCGAGTACGGCCGGCCGGTGCCGGCGGATGCATGGGGTTTGTCCGGTGGGCCGGCCTGCATCCGGGGCCGGCAGCGCGCCGTATTCCCGGGTGCCTCCCGCACCGTGCCGCCGGCCCGGGCGAGGACCCTCAAGAAGGAGACCGCACCATGAACCACCTGGCCACCATCTCGGAGATCTACGCCGCCTTCGGGCGCGGCGACATCCCCACCATCCTGTCGCACCTGGCCGATGACATCGACTGGGAATACAGCACCTTTCCCAACCCGGTGCCGTGGCTGCAGCCCTTGCAGGGGCGCGACCAGGTGCCGCAGTTCTTCGATGCCCTGCTCAGCCGGGTCGAGTTCACGCAGTTCGAGCCACGCGGCTTCTTCACCAACGACAGCAACACGGTGGTCGACCTGATCGACGTGAAGTTCATCGTGCGCGCCACCGGCAAGGAAGTGATCGAACCCGACAGCGTGCACATCTGGCACTTCAACGATCAGGGCAAGGTGCAGCGCTTCAAGCACCGTGTGGACACCTGGCAGAGCGCGATGGCGCTGCGCGCCGACCAGTAGGGGTCGTGCCGACGGGCCGTGCGGACGGGTCGTGCCGACAGGCCGGAGATCAGGACGGCGGCAGCGTCACGCGATCACCGTCGCGCCGCAGGCTGCCGCCGGCCTCGAGTTCTCCGATCAGTGCCAGACACCACTGCGTGAACGGCACGGCGGCGAAGTAGCGCTGGTGGATCAGGCTGAAGTAGGGCGTGTCCGCCAGCCAGGCCAGCATGCCCGCCAGGGGCTCGCTGCGGGTCTCCAGCAGGTGGAACACCAGCAGGGCCTTGCCGGCGTAACGCCCGTGGCGCACCGGGTCGCGCTCGAAGCTGTCGAGCCGCGAGAAGGCGCGGGCAAGCGCATCGCCCACATCGGCAAACGGGCTGCCGTGCCCGGGGATGACCAGCCGGGCGTCGAGCCGGGCGATCAGCTCCAGCGTCGCGCGCACCTGCGGGTAGCCGGGTTCGCCCTCGATCTCGGGGAAGACCACGCCAAAGCCGTTGTGCCACAGCGCATCGGCCGAGATCAGGATGCCGTCCTGGGCGTCGAACAGCACCACCGAATGCGGGTCATGCCCCGGCGCGGCCAGCACCTCCCAGTGGCGGCCGCCAGCCATGCGGCGGGTGCCGGGCACCAGTGCGCCCTGGCAGGTGAAGCGCGGGCAGTGCTGTCCGGTGACGGCATAGGTCAGGCGGGACAGGTCCCAGTCGTGCACGGCCTGCACTTCGCTGGCCGGTACGGCCACCGGGCACCCATAGGCCGCCTGCAGCGCCGCATTGCCGCCGCAGTGGTCGGAGTGCAGATGGGTGTTCAGCACCTCGGCGAGCGCCTGCCGGCCGAGGGCATGCCGCACCAGTGCGACCGTCTGGTCCGCGTGGGTGGCGTAGCCGGTGTCCACCAGCGTGGCCGGCGCATCGACATCGGCGGCCTGCAGCAGCACGTTGTTCGACGACAACCAGCCGCGCTCGAAGACCCGCACCCCGGCGGGCAGGGGCGCCGGACTCAAGTCGTGGTGCTGCGCAGTTCGCGCCGCAGGATCTTGCCGACGTTGGTCTTGGGCAGATCGTCACGGAACTCGATGTACTTCGGGCGCTTGTAGCCGGTGAAGTTGTCGCGGCAGTAGTCGGCCAGGTCTTCCTCGGCCAGCGTCGGGTCCTTCTTGACGACAAAGAGCTTGACGGCCTCGCCCGACTTCGGGTCGGGCACGCCCACGGCGGCACACTCCAGCACCCCCGGGTGGAGGTTCACGACCTGTTCGATCTCGTTCGGGTAGACGTTGAAGCCCGAGACCAGGATCATGTCCTTCTTGCGGTCGACGATCTTCACGTAGCCGCGTGCATCCATCACGCCGACGTCGCCCGACTTGAAGAAGCCGTCGGGGGTCATGACCTTTTCGGTCTCGTCCGGGCGGTTCCAGTAGCCGGCCATCACCTGCGGACCGCGGATGCAGATCTCGCCGGGTTCACCCAGCGGCACGTCGCGCCCGTCGTCGTCACGGATGGCGATCTCGGTCGAAGGGATCGGCAGGCCGATGGTGCCGGTGAAGTCATGCAGGTCCAGCCGGTTGCTGGTGGCCACCGGCGAGGTCTCGGACAGGCCATAACCTTCGACCACCGGGCAGCCGGTGATCTTCAGCCACTTCTCGGCCGTGGCCTGCTGCACGGCCATGCCGCCGCCATTGCTCACCACCAGTTCCGAAAAATCGAGGCGCGCAAAGTCAGGGTCGTTGGCCAGCGCATTGAACAGCGTGTTGACCGCCGGGAACATGTTGACGCGGTGGCTCTGCAGCGTCTTGATGAAACCGGGGATGTCGCGCGGGTTGGGGATCAGCAGGTTCATCGTCCCCAGGCGGGCGCCCATCATGTAGCAGATGGTCAGCGCGAAGATGTGATACAGCGGCAGTGCGCACACCACGGTCAGCGGCTTGTCACCGAGCTGGTCGAGCATGGGCTTGAACCAGGCCTCGGTCTGCATGATGTTGGCCACCACATTGCGGTGCTGCAGCGTGGCGCCCTTGGACACGCCGGTCGTGCCGCCGGTGTATTGCAGGAAGGCCACGTCGGTCGGGCCGAGCTGCGGGCGCTGCAGGCTCTTGCGCGTGCCCTCGGCAATGGCCATGTTGAAGCGGGTGACGCTGCGCCCGCCGGTCATCGGCAGCTTGAACTCGGGCACCATCTTGCGCACGTGGCGCACGACGAAGTTCACCAGCAGGCCCTTCCAGAAACCCAGCATGTCGCCCATGGCGGCCACCACCACGTGCTGCACGGGGGTGCGCTCGATCACCTCCTCGAGCGTGGCCGCGAAGTTCTCGAGCACGATGATGGCCTTGGCGCCCGAGTCCGTGAGCTGGTGCTCGAGTTCGCGTGCGGTGTACAGCGGGTTGACGTTGACCACGACAAAACCCGCACGCAGCACGGCGGCGATCGCCACGGTGTACTGCAGCACGTTGGGCATCATCAGGGCCACGCGGTCGCCACGCTGCAGCCCCTTGGACTGCAGCCAGGCCCCCAGCGCGGTCGACAGCTCGTCGATCTGGCGGAAGGTGATGGCCTGGTCCATGCACATCGCGGCGCGACGGTGGGCGTATTTCTTGAACGATTCGTCGAGCAGGTCCACCAGCGAGTTGTAGGCCGTGACATCGATCTCGGCCGGGACCTTGGGTGGGTAGTTGTCGAGCCAGGGCTTGCTGACGGCCGAGGCGGGCATCTGGGCAGACAAAGGGGCGGACGCGATGGCGGACACGGTATCTCCAGACGGGATGGGTATCCCGTCATTGTTGGCGGCCCGCCAGGGGGTGCCTACGGTAATTGCACTAAGGCGGAGTCGCCTTGGCGACTGTTCGGGCCCCAAGTTGTCACCTGGGTGACAGCGTCGCCCGAAAAGAGGGCATCGATCAGGGCCAGTTCGCGTCGTTCGATGGTGCCCAGGAACTCGCTGGCGCCTCGCATGGCCTTGAAGGTGTCGAAGCCGTTTTCCAGAAAGCGCTGCAGCAGGTTCAGCCCGGCGGCCTGGGCAGGGCCGCGCATCATGCGCAAGGTGGTACGCAGCATCGGCATGCGGGCGTAGTCGTCCAGCGCCTGGCCGACCTTCAGGGTGAGCGTGACCTGCATCTCGCGCCCCTCCCGGTGGGCCACCGCCTGCCACGCCTGCACATAGGCCGGCGCATCGACCGACTCACCTGACAGGTGTTCGCCCATGCGGGTGTCCAGCCGTTCGGACAATGCATGCAGTTCGGCCAGTGTGGTCACGGTGGAGACGATGCGCTCGGGAAACAGCTTCACCACCGCGGGCACGATGCGTGCGAACTGTTCGTCGCGGTCGCTGAAGTCGCCGGGGCCGTACAGCTCTTCGAGAAAAAAGCGGGCCGCAGCCGCATAGCGCGGGTGGGCCAGCAGGTCGGCATAGGTGCGGCGAAAGCGCTGCTGCTGGTAGTGTTTCAGCCCCTCCACCCGGGCGGCGAGTGCGGGGTCGGCGCGACGTTGCTCTCGCTCACGGCCCACCATGTTCAGGTGCTGGAGGATCAGATCGGCGTTGGTTCGCATGCGGGTTTCCATGGGCAGGAAATAGAAGCCTGCCCCTAAGGCGCTCAGGGTGAATGATGCAACACTGACCGGCGATGCAACGCAGAACCCTACTCAAACTTGGCGTCGCCTCGGCCGTGGTGCTTGCGGTGGCGGGCGGGGGCGTGATGATGCTTCGCCCGGGGCTGCAGGCCGGACACCTCACGCCGGACGCCCGCGCCGTGCTCGCGGCCTTTTGCCGCGCCGTGCTGGACGGCAGCCTGGCGTCAGACCCGCAGCAGGCCGCGCGCCAGATCGAACAGCAGCTCGATCGGCTGGATGCCTTTGCAGCCGGCCTGCCGCCGCATGCCCAGGCCGAGCTGTCCCAGTTGCTGGGGCTGCTGGGCACCGCCGTGGGCCGCCGCGCGCTGGCCGGCGTCGGCACCGACTGGCCGCAGGCCACGGTGGCCGAGCTGCAGTCCGGGCTGCAGTCGATGCGCCTGTCGGCGTTGTCGCTGCGCCAGCAGGCCTATCACGCGTTGCGCGACATGATCAACGGCACGTTTTATGCCGAACCGGCGCACTGGGCCCTGATGGGCTACCCCGGGCCAGGCGAGGTCTGACGATGAGCAAGCAGAGGGATCCGTTTCGCGAGGGGCTGGCGCGTGGCTGGAAGGTCACTGGCGGGCCACATGGACCGTTGCCCGCCAGCGTGCAGTGTGACGTTGCGATCGTCGGCACGGGGGCCGGTGCGGGCATCACCGCCGAACTGCTCACGCAGGCCGGCCTGGACGTGGTGCTGATCGAGGAAGGGCCGCTGAAGACCAGCACCGACTTCAACCAGCGCGAGAGCGAGGCCTATCCGACGCTGTACCAGGAGAGTGCGGCCCGCAAGACGGCCGACAAGGCCATCAACATCCTGCAGGGGCGGTGCGTGGGCGGCTCCACGACGGTCAACTGGACCAGCTCGTTCCGCACGCCCGATGCGACGGTGAACTACTGGCGCGAGCACTTCGGCCTGGACGGGTTCACCCCCGAGGCGCTCAGCCCCTGGTTCGCCCAGGCCGAGCGGCGCCTGCACGTGGGTGCGTGGCTGGTGCCACCCAACGAGAACAATGACCTGCTGCGCCGCGGCGCCCTGAAGCTGGGCATCGCGGCACCGGCCATCCTGCGCAACGTCAACGGCTGCTGGAACCTCGGTTCGTGCGGCATGGGCTGCCCCACCAATGCAAAGCAGTCGATGCTGGTCACGACACTGCCGGTGGCACTGGAGGCCGGCGCACGCCTGCTGGTGGAGACGCGTGCCCTGCGGCTCGAACACACCGCCGGGCGGGTGACAGGCCTGCTGTGCGCAGCGGTGCGTCCCAATGGCGCGCTGTCGGGCGGGCCGCTCACGCGCGTGGTCGCGCGACACTATGTGGTGGCCGGTGGCGCGATCAACTCACCGGCGCTGATGCTGCGATCGGAACTGCCCGATCCGCACGGCCTGCTCGGCCGTCGCACCTTCCTGCATCCGGTGGTGATCTCGGCGGCCCTGTTCGAGCAGAAGGTCGAAGGCTGGCAGGGGGCGCCGCAGACCATCTACACCGACCACTACCTCGAGACTCAGCCGATCGACGGGCCGATCGGCTACAAGCTCGAGGCCCCACCGATGCATCCGGTGATCTTTGCGTCCTCGCTGGCCGGGTTCGGCCAGCAGCAGGCCGAGTTGCTGGCGCAGTTCCCGCACACACACTCGCTGCTGGCGCTGATGCGCGACGGCTTCCATGAGCAATCGCCAGGCGGGGTGGTGCGGCTGCGCGGCGACGGTTCGCCCGAGCTGGACTACCCGCTCAACGACTTCGTGCTCGACGGGGCTCGGCGCGCCATGCTCAGCATGGCCGAGATCCAGTTCGCCGCCGGAGCGCGTGGCGTGCTGCCGGTGCATGAGCAGGCCAGCTTGTATCGCAGCTGGAACGAAGCACGGGCCGGCATTGCCGGGCTCGCGATGAAACCGCTGCTCACGCGGGTCGTCAGTGCCCATGTGATGGGCGGATGCGGCATGGCCGGCGACGAACGGCGTGGTGTCGTGCGACCCGATGGCCAGCACTGGCAGGTCGACAACCTGAGCGTGCATGACGGTTCGCTGTTCCCCACCAGCATCGGGGCCAATCCGCAGTTGTCGATCTATGGCCTGGTCAACTGGCTGGCCACGCAACTGGCGCGGCGCCTGTCAGGCAAGGAGGTTGTGTTAGGGTCAGCGCACACGGCAACAGCCGGCGCGAACTGACCCCGGCCCGACCTTCATGCTCGCACGCCTGCAACGTTTCACGACCCTCTCGCTGCTGCTGGCCGCCCTGGCCTGGTCCACCTGGTTCCTGATGCAGGGGCGCCCCTGGCTGGCCGGCCTGGGTGCCCTGCTGATCGTGGCGGGTTATGCCGCCTTCATGGCCATCGAGTTCGTGCTGCTGGCCGTCGTCAACCGGCATGACCCGGCCCCGGCGGCCACGCTGGGCCAGTTGGTCGCCGCGTGGTGGGGCGAAGTCACCACGGCCCCCGCAGTCTTTTGCTGGCGCCAGCCCTTTTTTGCGGACGAGGTGCCCGATGATCCGGGTCGCCCCGGGCAACGCGGTGTGGTGCTGGTGCACGGTTTTGTCTGCAACCGCGGCCTGTGGACGCCGTGGATGCGGCGCCTGCGCGAGCGCGGCGTGCCGTTTGTGGCGGTCAACCTGGAGCCGGTGTTCGGCCGCATCGACGACTACAGCGCCATCATCGAGCGTGCGGTGCGCCAGCTCGAGGCTTCGACCGGCCTGGCGCCGGTGCTGGTATGTCACAGCATGGGTGGCCTGGCTGCGCGCGCCTGGCTGCGCGACCATGCGGCCGACGACCGCGTGCACCGGGTCATCACGATCGGCACGCCGCATCACGGCACCTTCCTCGGGCGCTTCGGCCACCTGCCCAACACGCGCCAGATGCGCCAGGGCAATGCCTGGCTGCAGGAGATGGCGCGCCAGGAGCCGTCAGGTCGCCATGCGCGCTTCACCTGCTTCTACGGGCACTGCGACAACATCGTCTTTCCGGCCTCCACGGCCATGCTCGACGGAGCCGACAACCGCCATCTGCCGGGCGTGGCCCATGTGCACATGGCGTTCTGCGACGAGGTGTTTCAGGAGGTGCTGACGTGGACCGAGGCGTCGTCCGGCAACGCCACCGGATCGGCCGGCGTGACGTCGAATCCGGCCGCTGGCGAGGCGCTGCGCACCGGGACGTCAGCCCGATAGGCCAGCCAGCCGATGCAGCCGGCCAGCGCCAGGTGATGCAGGGTGTGCCCGCTGACGAATCCGGTCGCTCGCATGACCGGCGCATCGATCGCCTGCAGGGCATGCGCTGCAGCAAAGGCCAGCAGGGCAATCAGCCAGTCGTGGCCGCTCACGCGTGAGCCCGGCAGGCTCCACAGGCCGGCAAGGGCCAGCAGCAGTGGCAGCAGGCCCAGCCAGAGCAGCGGGCGCAGATCCCCCTGGCCATCTGACCAGCTCGTCCAGGCCCACCACAGGCCACCCAGCAGGGCTGCGATCACCATGCCGGCCACCGGGTGGACGCCGCCCCAGCGGTCATCGACACGCTCGGCCAGGAACACCAGCAGCAGCAGGGCGCAGGCCGCGGATCGGGCCACCTGCGACAGCACGAAACTCGCATCGGCGGGTGCAACGTGATGCCAGGCACCGAGCAGCCCGGCGACAACGGTTGCCAGGAAAAACCAGCGCCAGGGGCGCCGTAAAGGGTCGGGGGCGGCCAGTTGCCGGATGCGCCAGGCACCCCAGGCACCGGCCAGGGCCACCGGCAGGTGGCTCAGGACGTCGGCAGCGTTGGGCAGGCCCAGCCAGTGGCGCTGGTCAGCCAGGCGGTGAGCATCCGTCGCCAGGGTGATGGGGCCGTACGCCAGCAGACCGGCCAGCGTGGCCAGGCCCAGTGCTGCAAGCAGCACGACCGTGCAGCGCTGGCTCAGGTCGGTGGTCATGGCGCTCCCCTGCGGTGTTCAGGCGGCCGCAGTGTGGCGCCGCTGACCGGGGGAAGCAATCGCTCCGATGGGGGCACCCGTTTTGGGGTGCCCGCCCCGGGCGTGGTCAGGCGACCTGGAACTCCGCCTCGCCCGGCAGCACGATGCCGGCTTCGAGTTCGCCGAGCTGCCGCACCTGCGCATACAGCGGCGTGAAGTCGGGCGCCGTGGCGTCGAACAGCTGCTGGAACGAATCGATCACGAAGTAGCCGGTCTGGTAGGTGTCGATCTTGTAGCGCGTGCGCATGATGCGCAGCAGATCGAAACCCACACGTCGGGGTTGCGGGTCGGTGACGCTGTAGCGCAACTCGCCGGCCGACGACAGGATGCCGGCCCCATAGGCCCGCAGTCCCTCGGGCGTGCGGATCAGGCCGAATTCGACCGTGTACCAGTACAAGCGGGCCAGCAACTCGCAGGCATTCAGGCGACTGGCTTTCAGGCCGCCGGCGCCATAGGCCTGCATGTAGTCGGCAAACACCGGGTTGAACAGCAGCGGCACATGGCCGAACAGGTCATGAAAGACGTCGGGTTCGACCACGTAGTCGAACTCTTCAGGCCGGCGGATCCACTCGGTCACCGGAAAGCGCCGCTCGGACAGCAGCTTGAAGAAGGCCTCTTCGGGAATGAGCCCGGGCACGGCAACGACCTCCCAGCCGGTGGCCTTGTGCAGGCGTTCGCTCAGCGCGTCGAAGCGCGGGATCTGGTCGGGCGCACCCAGGTGGCTGACCGCCTCGATGAACTCGCGGCAGGCCAGCCCGGGCAGTTGCTCGGCCTGGCGGGCGTACAGCCGGCGATACAGGTCATGGTCGGCAGCCGTGTAGGCCGACCAGTGCTGCTCGCAGGTGTAGTCGGCCCGCGCGCGGGCATAGTCGCCGCGGGGAGGGCGGTCGCCCTCGCCATAGGTCACCGGGGCCACGCCCTGGTTGATGCCGCTGTGGTGGTCGATGGTCTGGGCTTGCATGGCGTGGCTCCTCAGGCGCCCTGGCCGGCGGCTTCGGTCTTGAGCACGCCGCGGCGCATCTGGTCGAGTTCCATGGTCTCGAACAGGGCCTTGAAATTGCCTTCGCCGAAACCCTGGTTGCCCTTGCGCTGGATGAACTCGAAGAAGATCGGGCCGAGCTGGTTCTCGCTGAAGATCTGCAGCAGCAGCTCGCCGGGCACCCCGTCGACCAGGATGTTGCGCGCGCGCAGCCCGGCGATGTCTTCACCGTGGTTCGGGATGCGCTTGGGCAGCAGTTCGTAGTAGGTCTCGCTGGTGTTGAGCAGCTTCACGCCCGACATCTGCAGCGCATCGACCGTGTCGTACAGGTTGGTCGAGCCCATCGCGATGTGCTGGATGCCCTCGCCGTGATAGCGGTCGAGGTATTCCTGGATCTGGCCGGCCTTGTCGTTGCCTTCCTCGTTGATCGGGATGCGGATCTTGCCGCAGGGGCTGGTCATGGCCTTGCTCTTCACGCCGGTGGCCTGGCCTTCGATGTCGAAGTAGCGCACCTCGCGGAAGTTGAACAGGCGCTCGTAGAAGCTGGCCCACTCGGCCATGCGGCCCCGGTGCACGTTGTGCGTGAGGTGGTCGATGTAGGTCAGCCCATGGCCGACCGGGTTCAGCTCGGCGCCGGGCAGCGGCTCGAAGTCGACGTCGAAAAAGCCGATGTTGCCGATGTCGCCGTCCTTGGCGCCGTTCTTGCCGCGCCAGCGGTCGACCAGGTAGATCAGCGAGTCACCGATGCCCTTGATGGCGGGGATGTTCAGCTCGCCGGGGCCGGCCTGGTTGGCATACCCCCAGGCACCCAGCGACACGGCGCGCTCGTAGGCCGCCTTGGCATCCTGCACGCGGAAGGCGATGGCACACACGCTCGGGCCATGCAGGCGCGCAAAGCGCTGGGCAAAGGAGTCGGGCTCGGCATTGATGATGAAGTTGATCTCGCCCTGGCGATACAGCGTCACGGCCTTGTGGCGGTGGCGGGCGATCGGCTTGAACCCCATGCGCTCGAACAGGGCGCCCATGGCCTCGGGATCGGGCGCGGCATATTCAATGAACTCGAAGCCGTCGGTGCCCATCGGGTTGTCCCAGGGGGTGAATTGCATCTTTGTCTCCGTGGCAAATGCGGGGTGGCGAGGTGGGGCGGCGGCGCCTGGCCGGGATGGCTTGCGCTTGATCAAGACTGTAGGCGGCCGGGCGCGCATTTTTCATGCAAATTCCGTTGCAGATCGACCCAAAGCTGCATGAATCATGCAAAACTATCGCAATGGACACACCCATCAGTCTGGATGCGATTGATCGACGCATCCTTCGAGCGCTTCAGGCCAATGGCCGCATGACCTTTGACGAGCTGGCCGGCCAGGTCAGTCTGTCGGCATCGGCCACCCTGCGGCGGGTCCGCCGGCTGGAGGAGTCCGGCACCATCGCCGGCTACGTGGCCCTGGTGCCGCCCGAGAAGGTCGGCCTGGGCCTGACGGCCTACATCAATGTGCGGCTGGAAAAACACACCGAGACGCACAAGCGCAACCCGATGGATCTGTTCCGCGCTGCAGTACAGGCCTGGCCGGAAGTGATCGAGTGTGTGGCGCTGACCGGCGAGATGGACTACCTGCTGACCGTGGTGGTCGAAGACATGGGCCACTACTCGCGCTTCATCATGGACACGCTGCTCAAGCATCCCAGTGTCGAGGACTGCAAGACGAGTTTCGTGCTCGATCGTGTCAAGCACGCCTCGGCCGTGCCGGTGTGAGCGGCGGCGCGGGCCTGCGCCCTGCACTTTGTCTTGGTGGAATCACGGGGGCGCGACTGTCGCGCGTGTGACACCCGCAGCGGGCGGGGGGTCGAAGAATCGGAACGCCGCGCACGGTCGTGCGCCGGCTCAGTTTCGGACACCCACAACAGCGCCGGCATGACCGGCCGCAACTGGAGACACACCATGCACATTCCACGAAGCCGCCTGCTGCCGGCCCTGCTGGCGACCACCTTGCTGGCCGCCTGCGGCGGTGGCGACGACGGCCCCGAAGAAGTTCGCCCGCATGACAGCCGCACCTTCACCGTGAACGAGGCCGGCCTGGCCTTTGGCGCCCTGACCGGGGCCACGGTCGAGACCGATCGCTGGGTGGGTGTGCACAAGGGGGCGGGCTATCGCATCGAAGTGCCGAAGAACTGGAACGGCATGCTCGTGATGTACGCCCACGGCTATGCCGGCACCGGCCCGGCGCTCAACGTGTCGAACCCGGCGATCCGCCGCTACCTGATCGAGCGCGGCTATGCCTGGGCGGCGTCGAGCTACACTAAAAACTACTACGACGTGCGGGCCGGTGTCGAAGACACCAATGCGCTGGCGCTGGCGTTCAACGAGATTGCCACGGCCAATGGCCGCAACCTGGCCAAGCCCTCGAAGGTCTACATCACCGGGCACTCGATGGGCGGCCACATCACCGGCGCGGCCATCGAGGAAGAAACCTGGAAGACGGCCGTCAACCGCATCCGCTACAACGGCGCGGTGCCGATGTGCGGCGTGATGGGCGACACCGAGCTGTTCGACTACTTCGCGGCCTATCAGCTTGCTGCACAACAGCTCGCCGGCAAGCCGGCCACCGCCTTCCCGACCACCGACTGGGCCACGATCGGCACCTCGGTGCGCGACGCGATGTTCACCACCTTCTCGACCGTGCCGACCGAAGCCGGCATGAAGCTCAAGGGGGTGGTGATGAACCTCACCGGCGGCGCACGCCCGATCTTCGACCAGGGGTATGCCAACACCGGCCTGCAAGGCGTGGTGTGGGGCACCTTTGGCGGTGACGGCACGATCAACGGCGTGCTCACCCGCAACCCGATCGACACACGTGGCATCACCTACCAGTTCGATGCCGACCCGGCGGTCAGCGCCGAAGAAAAGGCCTTCAACGACGCGATCGTGAAGTCGGTGCCGGCCAGCGACGCCAACCGCAAGCGCTCTGATGGCCTGCGCTGGGTGCCCAAGGTCAACGGCGAATTCAAGATCCCGGTCGTGTCCATCCACACCCTGGGCGACATGTACGTGCCGTTCTCGATGCAGCAGATCTACCGCCAGCGCGTGGCCGCCAAGGGCAATGCCCAGTGGCTGGTGCAGCGTGCAGTGCGTGCCCCCAGCCACTGCGACTTCACGGTGGCCGAGCAGGAGGCGGCCTTCGAGGCGATGCTGCTGTGGGAGCAGCAGGGCATCAAGCCGGCCGGCGATGACGTGGCCACGCCGGCCACCGTGGCCAGCCCGGCCTACGGCTGCCAGTTCACCGTCAACACCGGCGGGCCGGACGACAACCCGACCACGGTGGCCGTGCGTGGCCTGATGCCGGCCTGCCCGGCGGCGAACTAGCCCGCGCAGGCCGTCACGGCAGGGGCCCTCAGGCCGCGGCCGGCATCACGCGGTGGATCTGCGTGAGCGCCGGCACCGGCCAGCCGGCCTCCTGGCAGACCCGCACGATGGCCTCGTTGGTGTCGAAGTAGACCTGCCAGTAGTGGTCGGTGTGGGTATAGGGCCGCACCGCGATCACCGGGCCTTCGAGGCGGATGTCCAGCAGGTTGACCTCGGGCGCCGGGCTGGTCGCCACGTTGGGGATCTGCGCGATGGCCGCCTTGAAGCGCACGATGGCGTCCAGCGGATCCACGCCCTGGGCGAGCTGGGCCGTGCGCTCGACGCGCCGGGCCGGCAGGGCCGAGTAGTTCTGGATCGAGTCGGCGAAGATCTTGTTGTTGCCCACCAGCGTGAGCACGTTGTCAGGGGTGAGGATCGAGGTGGCGAACAGCCCGAGCTCGCGCACGGTGCCGGTGACGCCACCGGCGCTGATGAAGTCACCCACCTTGAACGGCCGCAGGATCAGCAGGAAGGCGCCGGCCGCGAAGCTGGACAGCAGCCCGCTCCAGGCCGCGCCGATGGCCACACCGGCGCCGGCCAGCAGGGCTGCAAACGACGTGGTCTCCATGCCGAAGTAGCCGAGG
The DNA here is from genome assembly GCA_965650765.1 of uncultured Burkholderiales bacterium. Taxonomy (GTDB): domain Bacteria; phylum Pseudomonadota; class Gammaproteobacteria; order Burkholderiales; family Burkholderiaceae_C; genus Caldimonas. Next base: position 27,067 of record CBFGPV010000009.1, on the reverse strand, counting down.
ATGCCCAGGGCCAGTGCGATGTTCAGCGCCACGGCCATGATCGAGCCGACGTACTTGGTCAGCGTGGGGTCGACCGCATTGCGGTTCATCGCGGCCTGCATCACCGCGATGACGCGGCCGATCAGCCATCGGCCGATCACCCAGAACGCCAGTGCGGCAAGCACCTTCAGCGCCACCGAGGCCACCGTGGTGGTGAGGAACAACTGGATGTCTTCGAGTTTCATGAGCAGGCTCCCGTGCGCCCACCCCCTGCGGACGCGCAGGCGCCGGCGGGCGGCACCAATGTGACAGGAAACCGTGCATTTGTGGTGACGCTCGTCACCACGGCCCTGGCCCCGCGGCCGGTGCCTCAGGCGTCGAGTTCGCTCACGAGGTTGTAGGCGGCCGATTCCGAGACGTTCAGCAGCGCCGCAATGTCGGTGATGTCGTCGGGAATGGCCGGGTCGTCCCAGTCGTCGCGGGAATGGCGGGCGAGCCGGATCGCCAGCATCACGTTGCGCACCTGGGGCTGTGAGGCATGCCGGTCGTCGGTCATGCGCATCAGCACCTCGGGCAGATGCCAGGCCCGCATCAGCGACTGCTCCAGGTCCATCAGCTCGATGTTCAGCACCTGGCGCTGGGCCACCGACGAGCGCAGCTGCGGGTCCTGCTGCTGGCGCTGGCGGATCGCCAGGGCCAGCGTGGGGGCGTGGCACCACAGCAGCATCTCGGCAAAGTCGTGCAGCAAGGCGGCCTGCTGCAGCACCTCGGCATCGGGGTCGGCGCGGTGCACCGCAAAACCCAGCGCGAAGTTGGCGGCCCGGTGGGCACGCCGCAGCACGCGGTCCAGGCCGTCGATGGCTTGCGGATGGTCACGCAGCACCTCGTCGACGGTGACCAGCCCTGAAAACTCCCGGAAGAACGGCGAGATGCCCAGATACACCAGCGCAGCCGTCACCGTCTCGGCATCGGCCGGCAGACGGCCGGTGGAGCGGATCGCGGCCACATGGTTGAGCAGGCGCAGCGCCATCAGCGGGTCGCCGCCGATCACCCCGGCGATCGAATGTGCATCGACCGCATCCTCGTTGGCCGCCATGGCTGCCACCGCCGTGGCGGTGGAGCCCAGCACGGGGATCGGTGCCTCGCGGAACCAGGCGGTCCACGCGGCGAGGTCGGGCAGCGGGTTGGTAAGCATCCTGATCAGGTTGTCGGCGTTTATGTCGGATGCCGTACTAGGGAAACCACCAGGGTGCCCGCCCGACCGTTCATTTCATGTCACTTGCCGCCGAGCTTCGCCTTCACGTCCAGACCGACCTTGCGGTTCACGAACCGGGTGGTCACCACCTTGGACAGGTCGACTTCACCGACCTTGTACAGGCCCGCGCGCACCATCTGGGTATAGAAGTCGCGCACGCGGGCCTCGTTCATCGCGCCGACCCCCTGCGTGAGCGCCTCGCCCGAATCGACGATGCCCTGCTGCTTGATCAATGCCACCGACGCCTCGAGTTCCTCTTCGGTCATCTCGGGGTTGTCGCGGCGCATGGCTTCGTTGGCCGCCTTGCGGTCGCCATACAGATAGTTGACCCAGCCGAGGATCGACGCGTCGACAAACCGCTGCACCAGATCGGGTTGCTTGCGGACCGTCTCGGTACGCGCCTCGATGACCGTCGAGTAGGTCGAGAAACCGTGGTCGGCCAGCAGGTGCACCACCGGCTTGAAGCCGCCCTGCTTCTCGACGTAGATCGGCTCGGCCACCGAATAGCCCTGCTGGACCGCCTTCTTGTTGGCCAGGAAGGGGCCGAGGTTGTAGTTGTAGGGCTTGAGCACCTCGTCCTTGAAGCCGTGCGTGGCCTTGAGCCACTGCCACCAGGTGAACTGGCCGTCCTTGGCGATCAGGGCCAGCGGAGCCGACTTGAGGGCTTCGAACTTCTCGTAGCCCTGTCCGGGATGGGCGATCAGCGCCTGCGGGTCCTTCTGGAACATCGCGGCCACGACCACCGTGGGCACACCGTTGCGCACGTTGTCGAACGAGTGCAGCAGGTTGCCGGTCATCAGGAAGTCGATCTTGCCGGCCGGCAGCAGGGGCCGGTTGTTCACCTGAGGCCCGCCTTGCTGGATGGTGACGTCCAGCCCGTACTTGCGATAGGTGCCGTCGGCCAGCGCCTGGTAGAAGCCGCCATGGGCGGCCTGGGCCTTCCAGTTGGTGGCAAAGGTGATCTTGTCCTGGCTGTGGGCCGGGCTGGTGCCCAGCAGCAACAGGGCCAGTGGGCCCGCGAACAGAAAGGCAGGTGCGCGTCGCTTCATGCGAGGGTCTCCGTGAATGGGCGGTCGAATGGGAACCGTCGAACTTTAAGGCAGCACGGCCGGCCCCGGGGCTCAGCGCGCGTCGTCGCGTGTGCTGGCATGCCAGCGCGACAGCAGGCGGCGCGACAGCAGGTTGAACATCACGAAGATCATCACGCCCGTCAGCGACACCAGCAGCAGCGCCGCATACATCTTCGGGATCTCGGTGCGAAAGCTCGCCTCGAGGATGCGCGAGGCCAGCCCCGTTTCACGCCCCGCCGCCCCCGCGGTGAACTCGGCCACGACCGCACCGATCAGGCTCAGGCCACCCGAGATCTTCAGCCCGGCCAGGAAGTAGGGCAGCGCAGACGGGATCAGCAGCCAGCGCAGCCGCTGCCAGCGGCTGGCACCGTACAGCGCGAACAGGTCGCGCAAGTGCGGATCGGCCGAACGCAGTCCGATCACCGTGTTCGACAGGATCGGAAAGAAGGCGACGATCCAGGCACACAGCAGCAGCGCCGCCGTGGTGCTGTCCACGTAGATCAGGATCAGCGGGGCGATGGCCACGATGGGGGTGACCTGCAGCACGATGGCCAGCGGAAACAGCGCCGCCTCCACCCAGCGCGACATCGCGAACAAGCTCGCCAGCAACGCCCCGCCGGCCGCGGCCAGGAACAGCGCCCCGAAGGTGATGCGGATCGTGAACCACCATGACACCATCAGCGAGCCCAGGTTCTGCCACAGCGTGTGCAGCACCAGGCTCGGAGCGGGCAGGATGTAGTGCGGTATCTCCGCCAGTCGCACCGCAAGCTCCCAGCCCACGGCCATCATGACCAGCACTCCGGCGGGCACAAGCGCCTGGCGCGGCATGCGGCGGGCATCGGACTCAGGGCGCATGGGCTGACTCCAGTGCCCGCGAAGCCATTGCGCACCACTGTGCATACCGCGTCGACGTTCGGAATTCGCTGGTGCGGGGATAGGGCTCGTCCACGATGATCTCGGCGGTGATGCGCCCCGGGCGCGCGCTCATCACGACCACGCGTTGACTCAGGAACACCGATTCGAACACGCTGTGCGTCACGAACAGGGCCGTGAAACGACGCGCCTGCCACCATGCCAGCAGGTCGTCGTTCAGGCGAAAGCGCGTGATCTCGTCGAGGGCGGCGAAGGGTTCGTCCATCAGCAGCAGGTCCGGATCGGTCACCAGGGCGCGGGCCAGCGAGGCGCGCATCTTCATGCCGCCCGACAGCTCGGCGGGGTAGGCGCCGGCAAAACCGTCCAGGCCGACCGAGGCCAGCGTGCGTTCGATCAGCGCCGCGCAGGATGCGCGCGACTGCCCGCGGATGCGCAGCGGCAGCCAGATGTTGTCGGCCACGCTGGCCCAGGGCATCAGCGTGGGCTCCTGGAACACAAAGGCCGTGCGCGCGGCCGCCCCCTGGGCCTGCGGCACCTGCAGGCGGCCTGCGCTGGGCTGGTCCAGGCCGGCCACGAGGCGCAACACCGTGCTCTTGCCGCAACCCGACGGGCCGAGCAGGCTGACGAACTCGCCCTGGGCCACCCGCAGGCTCAGATCGTGCAGCGCCTGCGTGCCGTTGGCAAAGCGCTTGTGCACATGGTCAAGGGTGATCAGGTCGGACATCGGGTGCGATTGTGGCGGTTTCACGCGGTGTCGATCGGATACCCGGGTGTAACCGCAGTGGCGCGGCAGGCGTCCCCTGAAGCGGGGACAGCAGCGCGACAGCGCTTCGTTAGGATGCTGCGCTTGCCCGCGCCGACCTGAACCTCGTGTCTTGGACCGCTGCGCGATCGCGTCTTCCCGCATGGAGTCCGCACGATGAATCTCGTGACCCGCATCCGCAACATTCTTCTCAGTCCGCAGTCCGAATGGCAGACGATCGCCGACGAGCCGGACTCGGTGGCCGGCATCTACAGCCGCTATCTGGTCTTTCTCGCGGCCATTCCGGCCGTGGCCGGCTTCATCGGCATGTCGATCTTCGGCGTTGGCGGCTTTGGCATCACCGTGCGTGTGCCGGTGCTGGCCGGGCTGATGCAGATGATCGTGAGCTATGGCCTGTCACTGGCCATGGTCTATGTGCTGGCCTGGGTCATCGATGCCCTGGCCGCAACCTTTGGCGCCCACCGCGACCGGCTGCGCGCATTCAAGCTGGCCGCGTACAGCCTGACGGCGGCGATGGTCGCCGGCATCTTCGGCCTGGTGCCATCGCTGGCGATCCTGGGGCTGGTCGGCGCTGCATGGTCCGTGTGGCTGCTTTACCTGGGCCTCCCGGTATTGATGCGCTGCCCGGCTGACAAGGCCGTGCCGTACACGGCCACGGTGGTGGTGGCAGGCATTGTGGCCGGTCTGGTCGTCGGCGCCGTGGCGGCCCTGGTGCTGCCCACGCCCGCCGCGCAGTTCAGTGGCGGGGCAGGCACAAGCGTGGCAATCAGCACGCCCCAGGGTGAGGTGACGCTTGATACGTCGCGCATGGCCGAAGCGGCCCGGCGGCTGGAGGCGGCTGCCGCCTCGGGCGACGCGGCCCGTGCCGGCGAGGCGGCGGGCGCCATGGCGCAGGCGATGGGCGCCGGCAACCGAAAGCCGGTGGCCGCTGAGCAGCTCAAGGCGGCCCTGCCGCCTCAGGTGCAGGGCATGGAAAGGCAGTCGTTCGAGGCTCAGAACACGGCGGCGATGGGGTTCGCCACCGCGTCGGCGCAAGCCGACTACGCCGCGGGCGACAAGTCGCTTCGCCTGTCGATCACCGACACCGGGGGCCTGTCCGGTGTGGCGGCTCTGGCGGGCTGGACGCACATCACTGGCGAGCGCGAGGCCGACGGGCGCACCGAAAAGGTGTACCGCCAGGGAGCGCGCACCCTGCGCGAAGAGGTCGACAAGGAGGCTGGTCAGGTGGAATTCACGGTGGTGCTGGCCAACGGCCTGATCGTCCAGGCCGAGGGTTACGGCCTGGAACTTGCGTCGGTGCGACAGGCGGCAGAGTCGCTCGACCTGGCCCGGCTGGAGGCGCTGACCGCTCCTTGACCCCGGCAATGGGCGGACCGGGGAATTCCGGATGGTGGTTGCCTGTAGTTACAATCTGGAAGGGGTCGAGCGCGAATCCATGGCCATATTGCGGTCGAATGGCGACCCGGAAGCCAATTACCGCACATTGCAAGGATCACGAATGAGTTCGAGCACCACCCTGACGGCCGCAGCATGGCCGGCGCCAAGCGAGAGGATGGCCATCCCTCGGTCGGTGTGGTGGGTGGGTGCCTTGATGGTGGTGCTGATGCTGGCGTTGCTCGAAGGGCTGGCCAGCACGGCACCCGACCCGCGGCCGGTGGTCGACCTGCGCGCCGTGCGCCTGAACCCCCGGCCCCCAGTGCCGGCCTCGGGGCCGGTATGGCTGGCCACCGCGCCACCAGCCGCATCGACGGTGGCGCCCTGGTCGACTGCGGCCCTGTCCTCTCCCACGACCTGGCTGCCCGCTGCCCCGGTGCAGCCGGCGTGTCGCGCCTGTGGTGTGGTCGAGGCGGTCAAGCCGCTGCAGGCCGCCCGCGCAGGTGCTCTGTCGCAACCGGCGGCGCCTCGTGCGGTGTCTGCCGACGGCCACGCGGACGTGATGCGGTCCGGCAGCGGCGCAACGCCCGTGCCCATGTCGACTGAGCCGACCTCGGCGCCGTCGCGCTCCGTTCGGCGCACTGTCTATCGCGTGCACGTCCGCATGGATGACGGCAGCCTGCGCACCCTGACACAACGCAACGCGCCGGTCATCGGCGCCAGGGTGATGGTGGCCGGCCGCACGCTGCGTCCAGCCCGCAGCGACTCGGCGGCGTTGCTGGGCGCCTGATCTTCCGGGCCGGTCCCTCCGCCTGGCCGGACCTGCCGATTCCCTGCATCTCCCGTCTCGTCTCGACCAGCGGCTTCACCGGCGCCTGTGCCCGCGCCAGCACGACCGCATGCCTGTGCCGGTGAGTCCTGCACGTTCAGGGCACATCGCTTATGGTCGTGGCCATGACGCTGCCCCGACCCTCCCCGTCTGGCGTCCCGCCTCGCCATCTGCTGCCCGTGATCGTGCTCGCCCAGTTTGCGGGCACGTCGCTGTGGTTCGCGGTCAACGCAGTGATGCCCGACCTGCAGGCCGCGTGGCAACTGCCGCCCAGTGCCGTGGGCACGCTGACGTCGGCGGTGCAGCTTGGCTTCATTGCCGGCACGCTGGTCTTTGCGCTGCTGGGCGTGGCCGACCGACTGTCACCACGCTGGGTGTTCCTGGCCTGTGCCGCCGCGGGGGCCCTGGCCAATGCGCTGGGGGCCGTGGCGGCGCCGGGCGTCGAGGTCCTGCTGCTGCTGCGGTTTGCCACGGGGTTTTTCCTGGCGGGCATCTACCCGGTGGGCATGAAGATCGCTGCCAGCTGGTACCCGCAGGGTCTGGGCGCCGCCCTGGGCTGGCTGATCGGTGCGCTGGTGCTCGGCACTGCGTCGCCCCACCTGCTGCGCGCCTGGGGCATGAGCTGGTCGTGGCAGTCGGTGATGCTGATCGTCTCGGCCGTTGCGCTGGCCGGTGGGGTGCTGCTGGCCGTCAGCGTGCACGACGGCCCGCACCTGCCGCGCTCCAGCGGCCTGCGCTGGCAGGCCTTGGGCTCGATCTGGCGCGATGTGCGCCTGCGCGCTTCGGTGTTCGGCTACTTCGGCCACATGTGGGAGCTGTACACGCTGTGGGTGCTCGTCCCGGCGATCGTCGGGCTGCGCCTGCAGGCGGCTCAGGCCTCCCTGGCCTCGTTTGCCGTCATCGCACTCGGCATGGTGGGCTGCGTGGCCGGCGGCCTGCTGGCGCGGCGTTTTGGCAGCGCGCGTGTGGCGGGCGTGCAACTGGCTGCCAGCGGGTTGTGCTGCCTGGCTGCACCGGTGATGCTGACGGCACCGGCGCCGGTGTTTGCCGTGTGGCTGGGTGTGTGGGGGGTGAGCGTGGCCGGCGACTCCCCCCAGTTCTCGGCGCTCACCGCGCTCAATGCGCCGCGCGACGCGGTGGGCAGCCTGCTGACGCTGGTCAACAGCCTGGGGTTTGCGATCTCCATCGTCAGCATCCAGCTGTTTGCCTGGCTGGCGCACCACGCGTCGCTGGCCATGCTGCTGCCCTGGTTGGCTCTCGGCCCGCTGCTGGGCCTGTGGATGCTCAGGCCGCTGCTGGTGCGCAGGGCCTGAGCAAGGCGCATCAGGCGGCGCCAGCCAGCCGCTGTCCAGGCGGCGGCAGGGCCTGGGCGCGGCGGGCCTGGCTGCGGTTGAAGGGACTGTCGGGCCGCGACGCCAGGCGTTGGGCGGCCAGCGCATCCGCCAGGGCCCGATCACCGGCGCGAAGGGCCGCTTCGAGCGCCGTCAGGTGCAGCAGATCGCGCTGGGCGTGGCTGCCGCCGAAGCGGTGCGCCTGTGGCAGCACCGGCAGCAGGATCTGCGCGCAAAGGGCATGTTGTCCATCGGCAAACGCACGCAAGGCCATGGCCACCGGCAGCCCCACGTCGCGGGCCATTGCCGCATTGCTGCCCGTGCCCTGGGCGGCGCGCAGCAACTGCAGCTCGGCGCGGCGCGCGCTGGTGTCATCACCGCTGCCGATGAAGGCCATCATGCCGTGCACGTCATTGAAGGCGTAGAAGCCGTCGTCGACCAGCTTGCGCCAGCAGCCTGCAATCTCGCTCCAGCGCTGTGCCCCGGGTTCCACACCGCGCAGCCACAGGCGCCACAGCAGGGCCGAGGCGTCGACCATGTCGAGCACGACTTCGGAGCGACCGCCTCGCACCGCGCTGTCGTAGTGGGCCAGCACGGTGGCGGTGTCACCCCGTTCGAGGTGGTACAGCGCCAGGTGCCAGGCGTTGTGGACGGCCAGCATGTTGTCGGTGGACCAGTCGGCCCGGCGCTCTTCCAGCCAGCGGATGCCGTCGTCAAGGCGGCCTTCCATCTCGCAGACATGCGCCACCGCGTGGATGGCCCAGGCATCGCGGGGGTGGGCCGCGACCGCCTGGCGGCCGGTCGATTCTGCCCGGGCGTATTCGTTGCACTCTTCCAGGCCGAAGGCATACATCCCCAGCAGATGGCCGTGACCGGCGTCTTCGGCAGACCAGTGTGGCAGCAGGCGCGCGATGCGGTCGCGCAGTTGCGTCGACTGCCCCAGGTAGAAGTCCAGCAGGTGCGCCACCTGGGCCGCCAGCAGGTCGCGCGGCCAGTCGGTCAGGTGCCGCCCCAGGGCCTGGCTGGCGGCGTGGAAATGCTCGCCGGCAAACAGCCGGAATGCGGCGCCCAGCGAGCGCTCGCGGTCGGTGGCCGACGCGCCCAGGCGTTCGGCGCTGGCCACGCTGTCGCACACCTGAGGCATCAGGGTGCGTTCCATGCCGGCGATGAGCAGGCCGGCGCGCAGCAGGTGGCCCGACGTGAAGTCAGGGTGTTCGGCCAGTACCGTGTCGATGGCGGCCAGCGGGTCGACATCGTAGGCATTGAAAAGCGCCAGGGCCTGGTCGTGGGCGGCAGCGCACGCTGCGGTGGCGTTTGAGAGCTCGAGCCCTCGGGCGTCGCGGATGGTCATGTCGGCATCTCCTTGTTGGCAGGCTGCTCAGCTTCACGGCAGGGCGTGAATCAGGTGTTGGCGCCAGCGTGAATCCGCTGTTCAATCGCCGGCATGGACACGCTGGAAATCCGCTTGCTGGGCCGGCTGCAGGTACTGCGCGCCGGACGCGTCATCGACCTCGGACCCAGCCGCAAGAACGCCGCGTTGCTGGCCTGGCTGGCGCTGCATGCGCCGGGGTGGCCGCGCTCGAAGCTGATTGCGCTGTTGTGGCCTGACAGTGACGACGGCCGTGCCAGGGCCAACCTGCGCCAGGCACTGACCGCGCTGCGCCGCACCCTGGGTGGGGATGTGCTGGCCACACCAGGCGATCTGGTGGCGCTGGCGCCAGGCGTCCGGGTGGATCTGGCGGCTTTCGAGGCCGTGTCGCCGGCCGCGCCGCTGCAGGCCCAGTCGGCGGCGCTGGAGCTCGTTCGCGGCCCGCTGCTCGACGGCATCGAGCTGGGCGAAGAATCCTTCGACGATGCCGTGAGGGTGCAGCGCCACCGTGTGGCGACGTTGGTGGATCGTTTGCTCCAGCAATTGGCGATCGCCCATGCGGATGCGCCCCAGGCCCTGAGGGCGCTGGCCGAGCGCTGGATCGAACTCGATGCGACCAGCGAGCAGGCGTTTCGCCTGCTGATCGAGGCCTGTCGTCGACTCGGCGACAAGGCCGCTGGCGTCAAGGCCTATGAACAGTGCCGGCAGGTGCTGTCCAGTGCATACGGCGTGAGCCCGTCGGTCGATACCGAACGGGCGTACCGTGACCTGCTTCAGCACACCGTGCCGGTCGCCAGCGCGCCCGCCGAGGCGGCGAGCACCGTCGTGGTGCAGCCTGTGCGCCTTGACACGCCCGACGCCAGTCTGGCGGGTGTCGCGCGCAGCCTGGCTGAAGACCTGGTCGGCGAGCTGATGCGGTTTCGTGGGCTGAAGGTGTGGGCGGCCGCGTCTGCAAGCTCGTTCGGCGACCTGAATCCGCTGGAGACGGCGCGCGAGACGGGGGCAAGGTACATCGTGTGTTCCACCCTGCGGCCCGACCGGCCGCCGGAACCCCCGCTCAGGCTCACGGTGCAGCTGGTCGACGGTGGCAGCGGGCAGGCGGTCTGGAACGAGCGGCTCGTGCTTGACCCGCAGGCGTCGGCCGACCAGCGTGATGCGGTGGTGCGCGAGGTGGTGGCAGCGATGGTGCCCGCGCTCGAAGCGCATGCGCTGGCGCAGTCGCGCCGACGCGACGGGCCCTTGAGCGCCTACGAGCATTGCCTGCAGGGCATGACCTTGCTGCAGCAGGGCACGATCGAGGCGGACGATGCCGCACGTGCCGCCTTCGAGCGTGCGCTGGCCTGCGACCCCGACTACGCGCGGGCCCACACCGGCCTGTCGTTGTCGTGGTTCAACGAATGGAGCTGCCAGCACTGGGACCGCTGGGAGCTGACGCAGCGCGAGGCCCTGCGCCATGCGCGCCGGGCCTCGCAGCTCGATCCGGCTGACCATCTGGCCCTGTGCATCCTGGGCAAGATCCACCTGTATCGGCGCGAGTTCGAGCTGTCGGCGTCGCTGTTCTCGCGCGCGCTGCGGCTCAACCCGAACGATCCTGACAACCTGTCGCTGGTGGCTTCCGGTTATGCCTACCTGGGCCAGCCGGAACTGGCGCTCGAGCTGGGCGAGGCGGCGATGCGGCTGAATCCGCGGCATCCGACCTGGTATCACGTCGGCCGCTACGCCCCGCTGATGGCGCTGGGCCGCCACGAAGAGATGATTGCCGCCGCAGCGGCGGCCATCGGGGCCTTCGTCGACGTGCATGCCTTCATGGCCATTTCACATGCGCGGCTGCAGCAGCCCGGCCCGGCCGCGGCACATGTCGAGGCCTATCTGGCGGACTTTGCCCGTCTGATCACGCCGGGCAGGGTGCCTGATCGTGCCCAGGCCGGCGCCTGGCTGCTGGACGTGAACCCCTGGCAGCGCCCCGGTGACCTGGCAAGCTTTCGCGACGGGCTGACTGAGCTGGGGCTGATGCCGGCTTCAGCGGCGCCCTGACGCCACCCGCGCCCCTTGTGCACCCGCACGGCCGGCAGGGGCCATGCGCGCTGTGAATATCCGGCATCACGACACGCAAGTGGCAGCGGCCTAGGGTTTACCCTAGGATCGCGTCATGGAAGTTCATCTTCCGCCTTGATTGAAAGGAATTGCCATGTCGACCCAGATCCTGTCCCGCGTTCCCGGTGTGGTTGCACCCCGTTCCGCAAGCACGGCCCAAGGCCCCGGCGTGTGGGCACGTGTGTGGCGTGCGCTGGAGCAGGCCGGCATGCGCCGCGCGCAGCATCAGCTCGACCAGCTGGCGAGCTTCTATGAGATCACGCGCCCGGAGCTTGCCCGGCAGTTGCGCGAAGCCGGCCGCCACGGCCTGGAAACCTGACCGCCGGCGCCGGGACGGCGCCTCAGTCGTCGTCCCGCAGCTTGTACTGGCTGGCCAGCTGCTGCTGCACCGAGGGTGGCACCGGGTCATAGTGGCTGAACTCGATCGTGTAACGCCCCTGCCCGCCGGTCAGCGAATTCAGTCGTGACTGATAGCTGTTCAACTCCGACAGCGGCGCCTGACCCGTCACGGCCAGCCATCCGGGCTGCAGCGCATGGGTGCCGTTCACCTGGCCACGCCGGGTGGACAGGTCCCCGGTGATGTCGCCCATGCACTCTTCGGGCGCGCTGATCTCGATGTTCACGACCGGCTCCAGGATGATGGGTGCCGCCTGTTGCATGGCCTCGACAAAGGCCTTGCGGCCGGCCGTCGCGAAGGCCACTTCCTTCGAGTCCACCGAATGGTGCTTGCCGTCCAGCACGATCACCCGCACGTCCTTGACCGGATAGCCGGCCACCACGCCCGCGTCCATCGCCTGGCGCACACCCTTTTCCACCGCCGGGATGAACTGGCCCGGAATGGTGCCGCCCTTGACCTGATCGACAAACTCGAACCCTGAACCGCGCGGCAGCGGTTCGACCTTCAGGAACACCTCGCCGAACTGCCCGGCGCCCCCCGTCTGCTTCTTGTGGCGGTGATGACCGTCGGCCGCACGCGTGATCGTTTCGCGATAGGCGATGCGTGGCGGGCGCGTGGCCACCTCGCAGCGGTGCACTTCGACCAGGCGATCGAGCAGCACCCGCAGATGCAGTTCGCCAAGACCGTGCACGACACTCTCGTTGGTGACGGCCACATGCTCGACCTTCAGGCAGGGGTCTTCGTCGACCAGTTTCTGCAGGATGTCCCACAGCCGCTGCTCGTCACCGCGTCGCCGAGGCTCGATGGCCAGGCCGTGAACCGGCACTGGGAAGTCGAGTGGCTTCAGATGGATGTGGTCGTCCTCGGGGGCGTCGTGCAGCACGGCGTCGAAGTGGAGGTCGTCCACCTTGGCCACCGCACAGATCTCGCCCGGGCCGGCACTGGGCACCTCGACATGGTCCTTGCCCTGCAGCATGAACAGGTGGCCCACCTTGAAGGGCTTGCGCGCATCGCCGATGTAGAGCTGCGTGTCGCGTGTGACGGTGCCCTGATGGATGCGAAACACCCCCATCTTGCCCACATAGGGGTCGACCGTGACCTTGAACACATGGGCCAGCACATGCTGCGACGGGTCAGGCACCGCCTGCAACGGGCGGGCCTGCTCGCCTTCCCCCTTGAGGAACTGCGGCGGGTTGCCTTCCGTCGGGTTGGGCATGAGCCGCACCAGCACATCCAGCAGCTCGGCCACCCCAGCCCCATTGCGCGCCGAGACGAAACAGATCGGAATCAGATGGCCCTCGCGCAGCGCCTGCTCCAGCGGGGCATGCAGTTCGGCCGGGTCGACGTCGCCTTCTTCCAGGTAGCGTTCGACAAAGGCCGGATCGACTTCCACCACTTGCTCCACCAGCGCGCGATGAGCGGCCTCCACAGATGAAAAATCCGCCTCGCCGGACGGATTGAAGAAGCAGTCGACCACCTGGGTGCCGCCTTGGGCGGGCAGGTTGAGCGGGAGGCACTCCTTGCCGAAGGCCTCCCGCAGCTGCGCCACCAGATCGGGCAGGTCCACGCCCTGGGCATCGATCTTGTTGACGATGAGCATGCGGCACAGGCCGCGCCGGCCCGCCCAGTCCATCATGCGTCGCGTCATGGTCTCGATGCCTGCGGTCGCGCTGACGACCACCGCGGCGGTTTCCACCGCCTCGAGTGCGGCCAGCGACTGACCAAGGAAGTCCGGGTAGCCCGGGGTGTCGATCAGGTGCAGCCGGGTCTCGCGGTGGTCCAGGTGCACCAGTGAGGACGAAAGCGAGTGCTGGTACTTGCGTTCCAGCGGGTCGAAATCGCACACCGTCGAGCCTCGTTCCAGGCTGCCGGGCGCACCGATCATCCCGGCGCGGTGCAGCAGGCTTTCGACCAGGCTGGTCTTGCCGACGGCCGCTTGCCCGACCAGGGCAAGCGTACGGATGGCCGCGGTGTCGCGGGAGGACGGGCTGGGCATGGCACTCTCCTGAGGGCCCGGCGAGTGGCTCGCCGGATCATGCGTGGGCACACCGGTCAGCCACAGGGTAAGGGATCAATGCGGGCGACACAAGCCCTGGTCTTGTCCAATGGACCATGAGCCTGGACGGGGGCAGGGCGGGGGGCGGCCGCGGGGCAAACGGGCGGCGCGCCCGCAGGTCAACCCGATGCTGACCCGGGGGCACGAATACAAGGACCAGCGCCAGGACTACTTCGAGGGGCGCTACCGCCCGCGTCGTGGCCAGCCTCAGCCGGCGCGCCCAACAGCTCGGCATGAAGCTGGTGCCTGAAACGCCAACGGCCTGATCGAGCGTCAGGCCATCGCGATACCGTCAATGAAATCAACTACTTGGAGGGTGTTTCTTGAGGGGCGTCACTCGGCTACAGCGCCATGTTCGCGAATGAAAGCACCGTCTTCTTGACGTGCACCGCAATGATGGCAACCACATCTTCCGGGCTAGCCGGGCGCAGAAGTTGTTCAGATTCCACGGAGACCTTGGTGACCAGGGAATCATCCTCAAGAAGACAGAAGAATGGGTTTGGATCGGGGTCTTCGGGGTTCTCTGGCTGACCTTCGAGTGCACCGTGGGGCACTCGCAGACCGTCTAGGAGTGTCTTTAGTCTGTTGTCGAGATCACCGCCATCGGTGATCAGAGTTCCACGAGGTTGTTGCCGAAACAAGAGCACAGAGACCTCGGCGTAGAGATTCAGTCTCTGGCTGACCAGTGGAGCGAAGAGCCGGCCACCCTTCTCGACGATGACCGACACCTTTGCAGGTTGCGCTGGATGCGCCAACAAAGTGGGGGCAGCGTCGCTGAGCGGTCGCGTTTGCCACAGACGCTCAAGCTGTGGGTGCAGCGCCCTGCGAATGCCCCACTTGTCCAAGGACTTCGCGCCCTGCCCCTTCAGCGGACCTTCGTAGATGAGACGGAATTCCACCTGTGACGCCTAACGTCTGAGGTAACGCGCAGACGACAGCATGGTGCCTGGCCCGCGCAGCACATGATAGGCCGCGGTGCTTCGCGGGCCAGGCACCATGCTATTGGCTGTCGCATTGACCGAATGGTTAGGCCGCACTCGTTTGCTCACTCAGGTGCTTGAGGCGTTCGAGTGCTTTGGGCCATGCCTGACTCAAGTGCTCCTCCCACTCGGCAGTGACGTCTTGATCGACAACAATCTTTGTGCCTTCTTGAACAGGTACGAGCGTGTAGTTCTCATACGCGGGAGCCCAGGCTCGGACAGTCTCGCTTTCGGTGTCTTCGACACCGTTTGAGATGAAGCCCAGATGCCGAATGGAGATGAACTCATTCTTTCGGCTCTCAGCGATTTCCGAGACCATCCCGTCGCCGCTCGGTGAGAGGAACAGAATCTTCGCTCCTGGCTCCCATGAGCCCTGGAAGTGAGAGCCTTCGGCAAACACCGATGTCCAGTCCTTGTAGCTGTCGGGAGAAGTGATGTGGTGCCAGACGATCTGGGCCGGTGCGGCGATCATGGCGGCGAACTGAACCCGTATCACCGAAGTCATGCTGAGCTCCGATTAGATTTGGCCGTGCGGCCTGACGTGAATTCAACCTACAAGTCCCGATGCCAACATTCGGCCTACTCAAACCGCCGGGCTCACGGACACCGGGCGGGTTGCAGCGCTACCGACCGCGAAACGCACGACCAGATTGCATGGCTTGCGCTGACTGACGACATTGGCATGAGGCGGGAGACCTGCGTCTTGTAGCACAACTTTCTCATGTGCTTGCCTGCCACGAGCGCGTCCGGCCCAAGGCGTAGCGAACGCCGACTCGCGGTATGGGGCGCGGCACGCCCAAGGCATTGGGTCGGTCAATTCTGGACGCATCGCTCCGCCCGCCTCCAGGTCATGAACGCGCTTCGGCGCGGGGTTGCAGGCGAGCCTGCCGGCAGGTCTGATCAGACATCCATCCGGCGCAGTCGACGCTGTGCTGGCCGTGTGGCGGATGTCGCTTTGGGGCGACTCCGTGCGCCCTTTCGATTCAGCCAGGGCTGAAGCCGGGAAGCTGCGGTTGACCATCATGTGCGTGGACATGGATAGGCACAGGCCCCGACCCGTGCCCGCTTGCGTGATTCAGTCGCCGCAAGTGCCGGCTGCGCCGCACGGCGTGGCCTTCGGCGGCTCCCGCCCTCAGGCGCCGGCCTGGCGCAGCCGTGCCAGCTCGGCCTCGGCCAGGTCCAGGCGCACCCGGCCCTGCGCGACGAGGGCCTGCGCGACCTGGGTGACCTCGTCGCCGACGGCGCCGGCCATCATCGCGATGTTCTGTGCGTGCAGGGCCATGTGCCCTTTCTGGATGCCGGTGGTGGCCAGCGCCTTCATTGCCGAGAAGTTCTGCGCCAGGCCCACTGCCGCGATCACGCGGGCCAGTTCTTCGGCCGTCTGCACGTCCAGGATCTTCAGCGCCAGCTTCGCGGTCGGGTGCAGGCGCGTGGCGCCGCCCACCAGGCCCACAGCCATCGGCAGCTCGATCGAGCCGGCCAGGTCACCTTCGGGCGTGGCCTCCCAGGCGCTCAGGCTGCCGTAGTGCCCGTGGCGCGCGGCGTAGGCATGGGCGCCAGCTTCCACTGCTCGGGTGTCGTTGCCGGTGGCCAGCACCACCGCGCTGACACCGTTCATGATGCCCTTGTTGTGGGTGGCGGCGCGGTAGGGGTCGGCGTCGGCAAAGTGATAGGCCGACAGCATGGCGTCGCGCACCTGCGGGCCGCCGATGTCCTCAGTGCGCCACACGCAGCGTGCCCGCGCCACGCGGCGGTCGGCCAGGTTGGACAGGATGCGCAGGTTGGTGCGTCCGCCGGTCCACGCGGCGATGCGCGGGGCCAGCGTCTCGGCCATGGTGTTCACCGCGTTGGCGCCCATCGCGTCGCGGGTGTCCACGATCAGGTGGGTGATCACCATGGCGCCACCGCGGGTCTGGATCACGCGCACTTCGAGCTCCCGGAACCCGCCGCCAAGCTGCACGAGGATGGGGTCGCATTCGTCGCAGGTCGACTGCACTTCGGCACGCCGCTCCAGGATGCGCAGCCGCGCGTGCTCGGGGTCGCTCACGCCGGTGAGCTGGATCTGGGCGATCATCAGCGTGCCCGACATCGAGGTCGTGAAGCCGCCTTGCGCGTGGCACTGGCGTGCGGCATTGCACACCGCGGCCACCACCGACGACTCCTCGGTGGCCATCGGAATGAGCCGGTCGCGGCCATCGATCCGCATGTTGGTGGCGATGCCCAGCGGGATGTTCATCGTGCCGACCACGTTCTCGATCAGGTGGTCGGCCAGGGTGGCCGGCAGGTTGCCGGTGTTGGCCAGGTGGGCCTGGTCGGTGTCGTCGAGCCCGGCGACACGCGCCAGTGTCTCGATGCGTCGGGTCATGTCGAGCTTGTGGAAGCCGGCGATGCGGCTGCTGGGCTGGGGGCGGTCGCCAAGGGCGGTGGGGGTGGTCATAGGGGGTCGACTCCGGGTGCGGTCAGCGGGCTGCCATGAGCTTGGGCAGGAAGGTCACGAGGTCGGGCAGGGCGGCGCAGATCAGCAGGCCGACGAACTGCAGCACGAAAAACGGCATGACGCCGGCGTAGACCGCGCCCATGCCGATGTGGGGCGGCAGCGTGCCCTTGATGTAGAACAGCGTGTAGCCGAAGGGCGGGCTGATGTAGCCCATCTGGATCGTGATGGCATACAGCACGCCGAACCAGATCTCGTCGAAGCCCAGCAGGCGCACGATGGGCAGGAACACCGGCACGGTCAGCAGGATGATGCCCAGCTCGTCGAGCACCGTGCCCAGGAAGACCAGCAGCAGCATCATCGCGCCCAGGATCACCCAGCGGTTCACCTCCAGGCCCTGGATGAAGGCGAGCAGGGTGTCGGCGCCACCCAGGCCGGTGAAGATCGCGACGTAGGCCTTTGCGCCCAGCGTGATCCACAGGATCATCGACGTGGCCTTGAGCGTGTCCACCCCGGCTTCGCGCAGCATCTGCATCTGCAGTCGCCGCTTGAAGGCCGCGGGAATCATCGCCCCGGCCACACCGACCGCGGCCGACTCGGTCGGTGTGGCGATGCCGAAAAAGATCGATCCCAGGATCAGCACGATCAGCATCGACGGGAAGACCAGCGCGCGCAACGCCCGCAGCTTTTCGCCCCAGGGGGCCCGGCGGGCCTGCGGGTCCAGCGGCATCCAGTCGGGCCGCAGCCAGCCGACCACCAGCAGGTAGACGATGTACAAGGACGCGAGGATGAGCCCGGGCACGATGCCGGCAATGAGCATCTGGCCGATCGAGATCTGGGCCGTGACGGCATACACGATGGTGAGCACCGACGGCGGGATCAGGATGCCCAGCGTGCCCGAGGCGCAGATCGTGCCGAGTGCGAGCTGCGGCCGGTAGCCCCGGCGCAGCATCTCGGGCAGGGCGAGGATGCCCATGGCCGTGACGGCCGCCCCGACCACGCCGGTCATCGCGGCCATCACCACGCAGATGATCACGGTGCCGATCGCCAGCCCGCCGCGCAGGCGGCCGAACCACAGCTCCATCGCGCGGTAGAGCTCCTCGATCACGCCCGAGCGCTGGAGGATGCAGGCCATCAGGATGAACAGCGGGATGGCCAGCAGGGCCTCCGACTTCATCGTGTCGAAGATCTGCAGCACCAGCACGATGACGGCTTCGGTTTCCCACAGCGTCACGGTGAACAGCAGCGACAGGCCACCCAGCACGAAGGCGATCGGCAGGCCGCTGAGCATGAACAGCGTGAGGCTGCCGAACATCACCACGAGGATCATGTTGGAGCTCATGCCGTCCCCTTCGCCGGGGTGGCGAACAGCGCGCGGGCCCACTCGGCCAGCGCCTGCAGCAGCATCAGGGCCAGCGCCAGCGGCACGGTGGCCTTGATCGGCCAGATGGGCGGGTTCCAGGCCGAGAAGCTGGTCTCGCGGTACGCCCATGCGCTCCAGGCCGAGGGGGCGCTCGCGTACAGCAGGATGGCGCAGAACACCACGATGACCGGGTAGTTCACCAGGTCCAGGCGGCGCTGCCAGCGTGCGTCGAGCCGCTGCCGCACGAGGTCCAGGGCAACGTGGCCCTTCAGGTGCAGCAGGTAGGGGCCGCCCAGCAGGAAATAGGGGCCGAACAGCAGCACGGCCAGCTCCATGCCCCAGACGGTGGGCGCATTGAAGACGTACCGGGCCACCACCTCATAGAGCATCACGGGGACGACCACGGCCATCAGCCACACCGTGAGCTTGAACAGCCCATGGTTGAGGGTGGTGACGGCCGAGGCGCAGCGGGACAGCCACAAGGGCATGGCGAACTCCTCGGACAAGCTTGAACAAACTCGGACAAGCTCGGGCGATCTTGGACAACAGCGCGGCCGGTGCACGCGGCACCGGCCCGGGTCACGCTGCGCGTCAGGCCAGCAGGCCGAGCTCGCGCATGAAGGTGACCTGGCTGTCCAGGATGCGGGTGGCCAGGGCGTCGCCCTTGGTGGCGGCCCGCCAGGCCTCCATGGCCTTCGGGCGCGCGGCGGCCACGTCGGCCGCCCGGAAGCGGATGACCTCGCAGCCCTTCGCGGCATACCTGGCCAGCGCGGCCGCATCGTTGACGAGGATGTGCTGGCGCAGCGCGCCCGAGACCTCGCGGGCCGCCACGGCCAGCGCCGCCTTGAATTCCGGCGGCAGCTTGTCGTAGGCCGCGCGGTTGGCCACATAGGCCGTGGCCGTGGTGGGCTGGTGGAAGCCGGGCACGATCACGTACTTGGCCACCTCGGCGAGCCCGGCCTCGAAGTTGGCGGTCAGGTCGCCCCGGTCGGCCATGTCGATCACGCCCTTGTCGAGCGCGGAATAGACCTCGCCCGTGGGCAGGGGCGTGACGGCCACCCCCATCGCTCCCATCACGGCCGAGGCCAGGCCCACAAAGCGGCCCTTCTTGCCCGCCAGGTCGGCGATGCTGCGCACCGGCACCTTGGAGTGCAGCGGCTCCTGGCCATACACGCTGGGCGCGATGTAGTGCAGCCCGGCCGGCGCATAGGCCTGGCGTGCCAGCTCGAGGCCGCCGCGCTCGTAGAACCAGGCTTCGTACTCGTCGCTTTCGGCAAAACCGAACGGGATGGTGCTGGTGAAGGCGAAGGCCGGGATCTTGCCCGCCTCGTAGCCGTCGAAGGTCTTCATCATCTGGAAGGCGCCACCGCGCACCGCATCGAAGGCCTGTGCCGCGGGCACGATCTGCCCGGCGGCGAACAGGTTGATGCGGAACCGTCCACCGGTCAGTTCGGCCACACGCGCGACGAACTTCTCTTCGTACTTCTGCGGGGTGGTGCCACCGTCCCACAGCGCCTGCATGCGCCATGTCACGGTCGGGGCCTGGGCCTGGGCCTGCAGGGCCAGCGGCGCGGCCGTGCCGACGGCCGCCACCGAGGCGAGGGATGTCCTGAGGATGCTGCGTCGGCTGACGGTGCGCTGTGTCATCTGCTGTCTCCTGTCAAAAGGGCTGCCCCGTCCTGAGGTGGGGTCTGATCTGTCGCGGCCGGTACGAGGGACCGGGCCCGCGATGAAAAAGTGTATGGACTGAACATCACCCGGGCAGATACAGTTTGGGCACAGTCCAACAAACTGTGCCCATCGTGGTGTGGGCACAGTCTGGCCAGACTGCCGTCGCCGATCCGTTGTGACTCATCCAGAGGGCCTGCCGCATGTCATCCCGCCCCCCTCAGACCAAGGTCGAGCTCCTGGTCGCCCGCCTGATCGCAGCCATCGAGCAGGGGCAACTGCCCGCGGGCAGCCGCTTGCGGTCGGTGCGTGACGCGGCTGCCAAGGAGGGGCTGGCGATCAACACCGTGGTCGAGGCCTACAACCGGCTTGTCGCACGTGGCCACGCCGAGGCCCGGCCCGGTTCAGGCTATTTCGTGCGCCGTGTGGCGCGTGCCCGCTCGCTGTCGCCGGCGTCGCACGTTGTCGAGGCGGTCGACGTGGTGTCGCTGCTGCGCGAGCAGCTCGAGCAGCACTACGAGGTCCGTGTCGGTGATGGCCGCCCGCCGGCATCGTGGATGGAGGGCTCCGAACTCGGCAGTCACCTCAAGCGGGCCCGCTCGGGCGGCCTGGCCGAGATCGAGCATGGCTACGGCACGCCCTGGGGCTACCTGCCCCTGCGCGAGACCGTGGCACGGCTGCTCGGCGAGCGCATGATCCCGGTCAGCCCGCGCCAGGTGCTGCTGACCCAGGGCGCCAACCACGCCCTCGACCTCATCGTGCGCCATCTGCTGGACCCGGGCGACAAGGTGCTGGTGGACTCGCCCGGCTACTACCCCCTGTTCGGCAAGCTGAAGCTGGCCAAGGTGGACATGCTGGGCGTGCCGCGCCTGGCCGACGGGCCCGACATCGAGGTGCTGCGCAGCCTGCTGGCCGCGCATCGTCCGAAGGTGTTTTTCACCCAGCCGCTGGCGCACAACCCGACCGGCGGGTCCATCAGTCTGCCCAAGGCCCACAAGCTGCTGCAACTGATGAACGAGTTCGACTGCATGGTGGTCGAGGACGACCCCTTTGCCGACCTGCTCAGCCCGGCGGCCCCGCGCCTGGCGGCACTCGACCAGCTCGAGCGCGTGATCTACGTCAGCAGTTTTTCCAAGACCCTGTCGGCCGGGCTGCGTGTGGGCTACATCGCCGGTGCACCGGGGCACATCAATGCGCTGTGCGACCTGAAGATGGTGACGGTCGTGTCGACATCGGACTTCGTCGAGCGCGTGGTGCACCAGTTGATCTCGGGCGGCCAGTATCGCCGCCACCTCAACCGGCTCAAGGCCCGGCTGGACGAGGTGTTCACCACCTCGATCAAGGCGCTGCGCCGCTGCGGTGCCACGGTGCATCCCGCCAGCCCGGGCGGCTACTACCTGTGGGTGGGGCTGCCGGACGGAATGTCGGAACTGGCGCTGGTGCGCCAGGCGGCCGCGCAGGGCATCTTCCTGGCCCCGGGCGCGGTTTTTCATCCGGACCGGCAGGGCACCCACCCCGCGATGCGTGTCAACGTGGCCTATGCCAGCGACCCGCGCTTCCTGCGCTTCCTGCAGGCGCAGCTCAGGGGCGCATGAGCATGTGCCGGGCGACGTCATCGTGCGGCGCACGCTCGGCGCGATGACGCTGGCGGAACTGCGCCGGTGTCATGCCCGTCCAGCGCAGGAAGGCGCGCCTGAAGTTGGCCAGGTCCGAAAACCCGGTGAGCGTGGCGACCTGCTCGATGCTGACGCCGGGGCGCTGCAGGTGCTGGCGGGCCATGCTGCAGCGCACCTTGTCTGCGATGTCCGAGAACGACGTGCCTTCGCCGGCCAGGCGCCGCCGCAGCGTGCGGTCGGTCATCTTCAGCGCCGAGGCCACCGTCTTCATGCCGGCACCCGGATCGGGCAGCCGGTGCAGGGCCAGCTGGACCCTGGCGGCAAAGCCGGGGCAGGGCGCCATGTCGGCGAGCAGGCTGTCGCAGGCCGACTGCAGCGCAGCCTGCGTGAAGGGGTTCGCCAGCCGTGGTCGCCGAGCGAGCACCTCCGTGTCGTACCGAAGTTCGTTGCGGTGCCAGCCGAAGACGCAGGGGCACTGCAGGTGATCGGTGTACAGCGCGGCGTGGGCGGGGGCCGCATGGGTGAAGCAGGCCAGTGCCGGACGGCAGTCGGGGCCGAGCAGGTCGTGGCAGCGGGTCTGGAGCTGGGCGAACTGCTGCTCGACCAGGAAGGTGCGCAGCGCCTGGGGCCGCTCGCGCACCGCCATGTCCGCGACGATCCACACCGCGTCGGCGCCGCCGGAAGGCGCCTCCAGCGTCAGCGCGCAGGCCCACAGCCCCTGGTATTGCTCGGCCAGCCGGAAGTGGTCGCGCACCGAATCGCAGGCCAGCAGCATCTGGCCGTAGGTGCCGAGGTCCGGCAGGTGCAGGGCACTGCCCAGACGGAAGGCCAGGGACGCACTGGACGTCAGGGCCAGGGCATTGCGGCACGCCGTGAGCAGCTGGGTCACCGACGTGCGGCAGGCCACGTCGTCGAGCGCGGCAGCGTCCAGCCCCGTGCCGTCCAGCACCGCGGCCGTCGGCACGCCTTCAGCCTGCAGCAGCCGCACGAGGGCGGCAATCTGGGAGGGAGGGTAGTGCCGCCCCCAGGGCGGCGGTATCCGGTGTGGCATGCGTCAGACTCGCCAGGGCCAGGGTTCCTGGCTGAAGTCTGGAACGCGCTGCGTGGCACGCCAATGTGAGCGGCGCACACACGGCGGGCCGCGGCGATGTGAGGACGTCGCGGCCCGGTCCGGGAGGGATCAGAAGTTTGAACAGGTGAAGGACTCGGCCGCGTTCACGTCACCGCTGCCCTTGTACTTCGGCCACATGGGGTAGTCGCACAGCGGGCGTTGGCGGCCCGGGACGCCGACGGTGTCGGTGGTCACCTGGGCCTGAGGTGCCGTGCCGTTTTCTGCCCACTGCTCGAGTGCGGTGAGCGAGTCCCAGGTGGCATTGAACACCGTGCTGACGGCATGGCCGTAGCCGGGCACCTGGTAGTAGCGCGCGAAGCTGTCCACATAGGGCGGGCCGTATTGCGCCTGCAGTCGCTGGTAGAACTGCTCGGTCGCGCGCGAACTCACCAGCACGTCCGACAGGCCGTGCGCCAGCAGCAGCTTGCCGCCGCGCGCCGCAAACGCCGAGAAGTCGGTGCTGACGTCGAGCATCGTGCTCAGCTCGCTGAGGCGGGCGCCCCAGGGGCCCGGATTCTCGGGATCGAGGCTCAGCGAGTTGAACTGCAGGTCGCGCGTGACGCCGTACTTGATCACCTGGTCGAGCTGCTTGGTGATGTAGGGCGCGCCCGCGGGAACCGGCATGGCCGGCTGCTCGGTGCCGAAGTTGAGGAAGGTCACCGTGGGCTGCAGTGGCGAGGGGTTGCTGGTGATGCCCAGGTCTGCGCCCCACACGTTGTAGCCCGGGTAGCCACGCGAGCCGCTGGCAACGAAAAAGTTGAAGCGGGTCTCGGTGTTGATGGTCTTCAGCGCGGTGATCTGAGCGTCGGACAGGCAGGTGTCACCACCTTCGGTGCCCCCCGGGCAGCGCAGCGGCGCGCCGTTGAACGTGGCCACCGAGGGGTCGAAGCTGCCGTTGCACAACGCCTGGTTGCTCACCAGTCCGTCGGCGACACCATCGAGCCCGTCGCAGGCCGCCAGCACCGCATTGAGCAGCAGCAGGCGCTTGGCCGGGTTCGGGTAGGCGCCCGGTTGCGCCAGCGCACGGCTCATGCGGTGGCCGCCCAGCATCGCCGACAGCTGGTTCCAGGCCGGGTACCAGGCGATGATGCCGTCCCAGTCCTGCGGCCAGCGCTGCGCCACCGACAGGGCCTCGCGCCCGCCGGTCGAACCTCCGGCGAAGTAGGACTTTGCCGGCGCGCCGGCTGCATAGCGGGCTTCGATCAGGTACACCGCCGCGTCGCGCGTCTTCTTGAGGGCATGGCCGCCGAAGTTGCGGAAGGCCTCGTCATTGAGCTGGAAGCTGCCATCCAGCGAGCCGGCGGCATTGGCCTGGTGCCCGGAGTCGCTGGCGAAGGTGGCGTACCCGCGCCCGAGCGGCGTGGGCTTGTCGGTCGGGCCGGCCGGCACATTGCCGGCCACATTGGGGATGGTGCCGTCGAAGCCCCCACCGCCGAACATCACGGCCTTGCCGTTCCAGGCGGTCGGCAGCGCGAGCCGGAACATGATCGAGGGTGCCGTGGCGTCCATCGGCGCGATCGAGGCTGTCACGTTGCAGTACTCGGGCGTGGCCGCAGCGCCGGTGCCCGCGGCCGCCACGACGGTGGCTGCGGTGACGGTGCCGCCCCGAGTGGGCAGGCCGATGGCCGAGGCGGGAATCGCCATGCCGACGAGGGCATCGCAGGTCTTCGGCGTGGCCGCGGTGGGAGGGGGGGTGTCGCTGCCGCCGCCACAGGCGGCCAGTGCCGCTGCGCTCAGGCAGCCCAGTGCAAGCAGAGGGTGTCTCTTCATGGGTGTCTCCGGGGATGCTTGGGATGAGGCCCGCAGTCCTCGACCACGGCGCCCCAGGCGGCGGATGTTGGCGGCCGCGGCAACGGCCCGAAAGGTCGCACGCGGAAAGACTCGAGGTCATTTGAGGACAGCGCGGGAAACCCCCAATCGGGATTCACCGGGGGCAGCCCGCCACGGCGCCTCGATCACATCGCGCGACGCACAAATGTGTGGGCCCGTCACATAGGGCGCGCGGGTCGCGCTGCGCAGACTGCCCTGACCCGCCCTGATCCCCGCGCCTTTGTGTCGGGTGTCGCCGGGCCGCTCAACTCAACTCCAGGAGACAAGTCCATGACCCTCGCCCGCCATCTCGCCCAGGCCGCGTTGCCCGCCAGCCTGCTGATCACCGCCGCGGCCCAGGCCGCCCCCGTCAAGATCGGCATGGTGGAGACGCTGTCGGGCCCGCAGGCTTCCTCGGGCCAGGCCTACCGTGCCGGTGTGCGCTACGCCGTCGAACGCATGAACGCCGCCGGTGGCTGGAACGGCGAGCCCGTGCAGCTGCTCGAGTACGACAACCAGGGCGGCCCCGCCGGCGCCTCCGACAAGCTCAAGGCCGCCATTGCCGACGGTGTGCAGATCATCGTGCAAGGGTCGTCCTCGGCCATCGGCGGCCAGATCACCGAGGACGTGCGCAAGCACAACCTGCGCAACCCCGGCAAGGAGGTCGTCTACATCAACGTGGGGGCCGAGGCGCTGGAACTCACCGGCGAGAAGTGCAACTTCCACCACTTCCGCTTTGCGGGCAATGCCCAGATGCGCACCAAGGCGCTGGTGCAGGCGATGAAGCAGGCGCAGGCCCTGGGCACCAAGGTCTATGCCATCAACCAGAACTACTCCTGGGGCCAGGACATGGAGCAGGCCACCGTCGACAACGCGGCGGCAGGTGGCTACCAGGTGGTCGAGAAGACGCTGCACGACGTCAACAAGATCCAGGACTTTGCGCCCTATGTCGCCAAGATCAATGCCTCCGGCGCCGAGACGGTCATCACCGGCAACTGGTCCAACGACCTGCTGCTGATGATGAAGGCGGCCAAGGCCTCCGGGATGAAGGCCCGCTTCGGCACCGTCTTCCTCGATCAGCCGGGCAACGTGGCCAATGCGGGCGACCTGGCGGTGGGCCACTACGTCGTCCACGTCTTCAACCCCGAGGCAGCCGGTGCGGCGGGCGAGCGTTTTGTGGCGGACTACACCGCCAAGACCGGCCGCGCGCCGGTGTTCGTCGAACCGCAAAGCGTGTTCGGCCTGGAGATGGTGGCCGATGCGCTCAAGCGCACCAAGCCGGTGGGCGGCGCGCTGGACGTCAACGCCTTTGCGCGGGCGCTGGAAACCAGCCGCATCACCACCCCCATGGGCGAGATGAGCATGCGCGCGGCGGACCACCAGGTGCAGATGCCGCTGGTGGTCTCGATGGTGTCCAAGGAGGCCCGGTACAAGGTCGACGGCACCGACATGGGCTTCAAGCCAGTGAAGGTGTTCAGCGCCGAGGAAGCCTCGGTGCCGGCTTCGCCCAGCTGCAAGATGCAGCGCCCGCGCTGAGCTGGCGTGCTTTTGCCTGCGGAGGACTCCCCATGCATTCCACACTCGACGGACAACTCGCCTGGGTCACCGGCGGCGGCAGTGGCATCGGCCTGGCCGCGGCGATCGAGCTGGCCCGCGCGGGCTGCCGGGTGGTGATCTCGGGCCGCGACCCTGAAAAGCTCGCCCAGGCGCTGGCCCGGGCCGGACGCGCGGGTGTGCCGCAGGGCGCCCTCGCCGCGATGCCGCTCGACGTGGCCGACAAGGCCGCGGTCGGGCGGGTCGCAGGCGAGATCCAGGCCCGGTTCGGCCCGGTGGGTGTGCTGGTCAACAGTGCCGGCATCAACTTCCCGAAGCGCTACTGGGCCGAGACCGATGGCGAGACCTTCGACAAGGTGGTCGCCGTCAACCTCAGCGGCGCCACCTACTGCACGCTGGCGGTGATCCACGGCATGCGCGCCCTCGGGCACGGCACGGTGATCAACGTGGCCTCGTTCGTGGGCTGGCACCTGACGGCACTGACCGGCCCGGCCTACACGGCGACCAAGGCCGGCATGATCGCCCTCAGCCATTCGTTCAACCTCGAGGAAGGCGTGCACGGCCTGCGGGCCACCGCCCTGTGCCCGGGCGAAGTGGCCACGCCCATCCTGCGGTCGCGGCCGGTGCCCCCGAGCGCCGAGGACGAGGCCCGCATGCTGCAGGAAGGCGACCTGGGCCGCACGATCCGCTTCATCGCCGAGCTGCCGCACCACGTCTGCATCAACGAGCTGGTGATCTCGCCGGTGTTCAATCGCCTGTACTTGGTGTCGTGAGTTGGAAGTTCGTTGAGGAATCCAGACGAGAAACAGCCGCTGCCGTCGTTGCGGTGCTCGCGAGGTATGCAACCTCGCTGTGCGCCGCGCCTAGGCATCGGCCGTTTTCGTCAGGATTCGCAAGCGGTTGATCCCTCGCGACGCGGGTTCAACGAACTTCCAACTCACGACACCAGGTGCGCACGAGTTCACGCGCCGCACGCCTGCCTGACGTGACTGGGCAACAGGGCGGGCCGCGCGGGGCGCCCTGTCAGCCCGGCCCGCCCAGGCTCCACAGGCGCAAGGCCATGTGGATCTCCAGCGCCCGCGTGGCGTGGCCCCAGTGGCCGAGCAGCTCTTCGATGGTGGCCAGCCGCTGGCGCACGGTGT